>CAZGCG010000138.1:0-2630 GCA_964524205.1 uncultured Sphingobacterium sp.
CTGCAAAAACAGTAAATAAGGATGTTGTAAGCGATCTGATTAATAAATTTTCGGAATGGATAAAATCGACTAAACGAAAGAAAAAGCAGGATTCGGGAATTGATGATTATGGGATTCCACCGGATAGTGAAACTTATTAGAAAAAACCTCCCAATTTTATTCGGGAGGTTTTTTTATGCGTAATTCTTTCTGAAATCATCGTAAACCATTCTGATACCCTGTTCAAGATCAACCTCATGCTTCCAGCCTTTATTGTGTAGCTTTGAAACATCCAAAAGTTTACGTGTAGTACCATCAGGCCTGGAAGGATCAAAAACCAAATCACCTTCAAAACCAATTATCTTTTGAATTAACAAGGCCAGTTCTTTAATGGTTATGTCCTCACCAGTTCCAACGTTAATCATACCCGGCTCATCGTAATTTTGCATAAGATAATAACAGGCATTTGCCAGATCGTCAGAAAACAGAAACTCACGCCTGGGACTTCCGGTTCCTAAAATAGTGACATGATCTGCAGAATTTAATTTTGCCTCATGAAATTTTCGAATCAGAGCTGGCAAAACATGTGAGTTTTGTGGATGATAGTTATCATTAAAACCGTACAGATTGGTAGGCATAACCGATATGAAATTACATCCATACTGAGAACGATAAGCGTCACACATCTTAATACCTGCAATTTTTGCTATGGCATAGGGTTCGTTTGTCGTTTCAAGTAATCCGGTCAATAAATATTCTTCCCTGAGCGGCTGTGGTGCGTGTTTGGGATATATACAGCTTGAGCCCAGAAACATTAACTTTTTTACCCCATTCAGATAAGATTGATGGATTACATTATTCTGTATAGACAGATTGTCAAATAAGAAATCGGCCCTATAGGTATTATTAGCAATTATTCCCCCAACTTTTGCTGCCGCAAGAAATACATAATCCGGTTTCTCTTTGAGAAAAAAATCAGTCACAGCCTTCTGGTCTCTTAAATCCAGTTCAGATGAAGTACGCGTTAAAAGATTAGAATAACCCTCTTTTTCGAGTTTTCTAAAAATGGCAGAACCCACCATTCCACGATGACCCGCAATATATATTTTAGATGCTTTTTCCATTATTATAGAGTATGCAAAGATAAAACTATTTTTACTGGCATTTTAAATTAGAAATGGGTAAGGATAAACTTCGTCGCTTTGCAGAAATCACAGCTTTTGAAAATGTCATAGAGCTTGAAGATGGAAAAGTATTAAAAGGCCAGTGGGCCGAACAACATTTTAAAAATAATAATCCCCTGATTCTCGAACTGGGATGCGGTAAAGGTGAGTACACCGTCAACCTTGCCCGGCTGTTTCCTGAAATTAATTTTATTGGGATAGATTATAAAGGAAACCGCATCTGGAGGGGTGCAAAGACCGCTATTGAAGAAAATATTTCAAATGTCGCCTTCCTTAGAATTCAGATCGAAAATCTGCTGGATTACTTCTCTGAAACTGAAGTTTCGGAGATTTGGATCACTTTCCCTGATCCACAGCCACAGATAAGCCGGGAGAAAAAGCGACTGACTTCTGTCCGTTTTCTGGATATGTACAAAATTGTTCTCAAAAAGGGAGGTTTGGTGCACTTAAAAACAGATAGCGACCTTTTATATATCTTTACTCTTGCAAAAATAAAAGAGCTCGGACTTATTACTCATATCAGTACGACCGACCTTTACAAATCCCAATTTGCGGATGATATACTTTCAATCAAAACCTATTATGAGAAAAAGTATCTTGCAAATGATAAGAATATAAATTACCTGAAGTTTAGTTTTGAGTAAATGGACAAGCTTAGTTTCTATGATCAGGTCTACCAGGTTGTGAGACTGATACCAAAAGGAAGGGTAAGTTCTTATGGCGCAATAGCCTCTTATCTTGGAACAAGGGGCTCATCAAGAATGGTCGGCTATGCAATGAATGCTGCACATACGACCTTTCCCCCGGTGCCTGCCCAAAGGGTAGTGAACAGAAATGGTTTACTCACCGGTAAATTCCATTTCGGCTCAGCAGACATGATGCAGCAATTACTTGAAAACGAAGGAGTTAAAGTAGAGAATGACAAAGTTGTTGATTTCAAAAATATATTCTGGGATCCTGCAATTGAGCTTGAACTCTAAAAACCAAAAAGCCTGCAAAATATATTTGTTATAAAATATGGGAAAAATGATCGATGAATTCAACAGCTACCGTACCCGGATGAATGAACGCATTATGGATACTGCTGATACCAATATCAAACGCTTCATGGCGCTCGATACAACAACTTATGCCGAGGGTGCATTAAATGTTAAAACAAAAGAAATGCTCGGACTGGTAGCCTCAATGGTTTTACGCTGTGATGATTGCATTAAATACCATCTCGGAAAGTGCCATGATGAAGGGGTAAGTAATACTGAAATGAATGAGATCTTTATGATTGCAAATCTGGTAGGGGGTTCCATTGTTATTCCTCATTACCGGAGAGCTCTCGAATATTGGGAAGAACTTAACAGTAATTTATCCTGAACCATATCGCATTTTGTTAGAATTAACAGAGGCCTTGTAATTATAAATAAACCAAACCTTGAATCCAGATCAAAATATCGTCAGATGTGCCTGGTGTGG
>CAZGCG010000138.1:2730-8869 GCA_964524205.1 uncultured Sphingobacterium sp.
AAATAAACCAAACCTTGAATCCAGATCAAAATATCGTCAGATGTGCCTGGTGTGGCACCGACCCTCTTTATGTCAGATATCATGATGAAGAATGGGGTAAACCTGTTTATGATGATCAGACTTTGTTCGAATTTTTAATTCTCGAGAGTGCACAGGCAGGGCTTAGCTGGATCACTATCCTACGGAAACGCGAAAATTACCGGAAAGCGTTCGCAGATTTTGATGCCCTGAAAGTTGCCGCTTTCGGCCAGGAGGATGTAGAACGCTTATTACAGGATGAGGGAATTATTCGAAACCGGCTAAAGGTTAATGCTGCAATAAGCAATGCCAAATTATTTCTGGGAATTCAGAAAGAATTCGGCTCTTTTTCCAATTATATCTGGGGATTTTTACCAGATAAAAAACCAATTATAAATAAACTAAGTAGCCATAAGGACTTGCAGCCAAGAACTGAACTTTCAGATCGCATTAGTGCAGATATGAAAAAACGGGGCTTCAAATTCTTTGGAACAACTATTTGTTACGCGCATATGCAGGCTACAGGTATGGTAAACGACCATATTGAAGGCTGCATAGCCAGATAAATTTTAGAGGGAATATTCCCGAAATTCAATACTGATAATGAAAAAGCTATTCCTCCTAGATGCATTTGCCCTGATTTACAGAGCCCATTTCGCATTGAGTAAAAATCCGAGGTTCACATCCGGTGGTCTGAATACATCAGCCATAATGGGGTTTACAAATACTTTGCTGGAAGTTCTTAAGAAAGAAAATCCCAGTCACATGGCAGTGGTATTTGATACCGATGCACCTACTGAAAGACATACTGATTTTACAGCGTATAAAGCGCACCGACAGGCAATGCCCGAGGATCTTTCGACAGCAATTCCATATATCATCCGCCTGATCGAGGGATTTAACATCCCTGTTATATTTTCTGATGGATACGAGGCCGATGACCTGATCGGAACCCTTGCTAAAAAAGCAGAGCTCGAAGGATTTACAGTTTACTGCATGACTCCCGACAAAGATTTCGGGCAACTGGTTTCCGAAAACATTTTCATTTACAAACCTGCCCGAATGGGTAATGGAATGGAAATTCAGGGTGTAAAAGAAATCCTTGAAAAATGGGAAATTGATCATGTTGAACAGGTAATCGATATTTTGGGTTTATGGGGTGATGCGGTAGATAATATTCCCGGTATTCCGGGAATTGGTGAAAAAACCGCAAAACAACTGATCAAACAGTATGGTTCCATCGAAAATATCATCAGCAATAGTCATGAATTGAAGGGAAAACTTCGGGAAAATGTTGAAAATTTCGCTGAACAGGGTCTGATCTCAAAAAAACTCGCTACCATCATGCTGAATGCACCAGTAGATCTTGATGTCGATGCTTTGCACGTTGATGAACCCAATCGGGATGTACTGGAACCCCTTTTCGCAGAACTGGAGTTTCGTACACTTGGAAAAAGAGTTTTTGGTGATGAATTCAGCATTGCAGATGTAAAATCCAGCCCATCTTCCGGGCAAATGGATCTGTTTGGAAATCATGAGGTACAGGATCCAGCTGATTCAAATAAAAGGGAAGAAACAAACCTTCCTCAAATGCCGCTAAGCTTCAAAAACATCAGCAATACCGATCATAATTATCAGTTAGTTGATAACGGAGAGAAAAGAAGCAGCCTCGTTCGCTTACTCAATGACCATAGCTTTTTCTGTTTTGATACAGAAACCACCGGACTTGATGCCAACAATTGCGAACTTGTTGGGCTTTCATTCAGTGTAAAACAAGGTGAAGCATGGTATGTTCCGCTTCCGGCTGACCAGAATGAATGCAGAACTATTGTGACTGAATTTAAATCAGTTTTGGAGAACCCGCTTATTTCTAAAATCGGGCAAAATATTAAATATGATATCCTGGTTCTTAAGTGGTATGGCATCAATATACAGGGTGAGCTTTTCGATACTATGCTTGCACATTATCTGATTGATCCCGATTCGCGCCATAATATGGATCTGCTTGCTGAAAATTACCTGAATTACAGTCCTGTGAGTATTAGCACACTGATTGGCGATAAAGGTAAGAATCAGGGAAATATGAGGGACGCTGATATAGAAAAGGTAAAAGAGTATGCTGCAGAAGATGCTGATATAACCCTTCAGTTGAAGACTGTATTCGAACCCATCCTCAAATCTGTCAATGCCTGGAAACTGGCAGAAGATATTGAGAATCCTCTAATCTATGTTCTTGCTGATATTGAACATGAAGGAGTAAAAATCGATCAGGATGCACTGGTGGAATTTTCCAAAACACTTGAAACTGATATCCGGGCTTTCGAAAAAACAATTTATGAAAAGGCAGGTGTCAAATTCAATATCGCTTCACCAAAACAGCTTGGTGAAGTTCTGTTTGATAAACTTCAGCTTGATCCGCAGGCAAAAAAAACCAAAACCGGACAATATCAGACCGGCGAAGATGTTCTCCTGAGGCTGGCCAACAAAAGTGATATTGTTGCTGACATTCTTGATTTCAGACAATTACAAAAACTGAAATCCACTTATGTTGATGCTTTACCACAGATGATCAACCCGAAAACAGGTCGTATACATACATCTTATAATCAGGCAGTTGCATCAACAGGCCGTCTGAGTTCAAACAATCCAAATCTTCAGAATATTCCCATTCGCACAGAGCGTGGCAGGGAGGTCAGAAAGGCATTTATTCCAAGAGATAATGAACATGTTTTATTATCAGCAGATTATTCACAGATCGAACTAAGGATTATTGCCGAGATTAGTAAGGATGAGAACATGATGGAAGCTTTTGTAAACGGACTGGATATTCATACTGCAACAGCCGCAAAAGTATATGGAATTGCATTAGAGGAAGTAAATTCAACCCAGAGAAGGAATGCAAAAGCCGTAAACTTTGGAATTATCTATGGACAGTCGGCTTTTGGGCTATCACAAAATCTTGGTATCCCCAGAAAGGAAGCGGCAGAAATTATTGAAAATTATTTCAATACCTACCCTAATATTAAGAAGTACATGAATGATACCATGAACTTTGCACGTGAAAATGGGTACGTGGAAACCATTATGGGCAGAAGACGTTACCTCAGGGATATTAATTCGGCCAATCAGACTGTTAGGGGCTTTGCGGAGCGAAATGCGATCAATGCACCGATTCAGGGATCGGCAGCAGACATGATCAAAATTGCAATGATCAGGATTCACCAGGATATAAAAGATCACAAACTTGGTTCGAAAATGACGATGCAGGTACATGATGAACTGGTGTTTGATGTACTGATCAATGAAACTGAGATAATGAAAGGAATCATTACCGAGCGAATGAAAAATGCGATTAAAATGGAGGTTCCAATTCTGGTTGAGGTTGGTGAAGGCCGAAACTGGCTGGAAGCTCATTAATAAAATCGCAGTTTTGCAGAATTTGAATATCGGCTGATATTTTGTTATCTTATTCCATTAGATTAACATATTAAGTTTTGTAGTTTACATTTCTTAAATTCAGTTTTCAATATTCGTTTATGAATGTCATGCACCTCAGCGCAGAATGCTACCCGGTTGCCAAAGTCGGCGGACTTGGGGATGTGGTTGGTGCGCTGCCCAAATACCTTTGTGAAGCCGGAATAAATGCCTCAGTGGTATTGCCATATTACGACCGGAAATTCGTTCAGGAAAACACTTTTGATCTCATATTCAAATCAACAGGAATACTGGGATCTAAAACTTTTGAATATAATATTCTCAAAGAAAGGAACAGAAGACTGGGTTTTGATTTATATCTGATTCAAATACCTGGCCTGCTTGATCGCCCTGAAATATATTGTTACCCTGATGAAATAGAGCAATTTATTAGTTTTCAACTCTCATTCCTGGATTGGATAAGCAAATCTGATAAAAAGCCTGATATTATTCATTGTCATGATCACCATACCGGACTAATTCCTTTTCTGATTTCTCATACCATTTCCTATAGCAATCTGGCCTCTATTCCCACTATATGTACAATACATAACGGACAGTACCAGGGCTGGTTTGGCTGGGATAAAATTTCTTATTTACCTGCCTTCGACCTCAGCAAAGCCGGTCTTCTGGACTGGGGGAACTGTATTAATTCCCTTGCAGCCTCAGTAAAGTGCTGCTGGAAATTTACTACAGTTTCACCAAGCTACCTGAAAGAACTATCAATCAATTCCAACGGTCTCGAAAAACTCTTTCAGATGGAAGAAGCTAAAGGATCTGGAATAATTAATGGGATAGACTCGCTGGTTTGGAATCCTGAGATTGATCCCATGATCTTCAAAACCTATTCGCCCGATAGCCTTAATGCCGGTAAGAAAGAAAATAAAAAGCAGCTCTGCAAAGAGTTTGGTCTGAATAGTATAAAACCATTGGTCGTTTTTATTGGGCGGCTGGTGGGCGAGAAAGGCGCAGATCTGCTTCCAGAAGCTATAGCATCTTGTTTGGAAACCTATAAAGGAAAACTAAATTTTCTTATTTTAGGTTCTGGAGATTCAAAAACTGAAAAGGAATTAAAAGATCTCTCCTTGAAATATAAAAAACAATACGGGGTTTATATAGGCTATGATGAAATGCTTTCACATCGAATATATGCTGCTGCTGACTTTTTGATCATGCCATCAAGGGTGGAGCCATGCGGCTTAAACCAGCTTTATGCCATGCGATATGGAACCATACCTGTTGTTCATAAAACAGGTGGTTTAAAAGATACTGTGATCGATTTAAAAGAGGCAGGAGGTTACGGCCTTAGTTTTGATGAGCTGAGTATACAAAGTATAAAAACAGTGATCGGAAGGGCCTGTGAGGTTTATGAGGATCCTGAAAGAATGACTTTAATAAGAAAGAAACTAATGTCGCTTGATTTTTCATGGGACAAATCGGCAGAAGAATATATTAACCTTTATAAAAGCTTGAGCAATGATTGAAATGAATTCTAAAGTAATATCTGTTGTCCTTGGTGGTGGACAAGGTTCCCGCTTATATCCTTTGACTGATACCCGTTCAAAACCGGCTGTTCCAATTGCTGGAAAATACCGGTTGGTGGATATTCCAATTTCAAATTGCCTGAATTCAGGGATTGAACGAATTTTTGTATTAACACAATTTAATTCTGCTTCCCTAAATAAGCATATTAAAAACACCTATCATTTCAGTTTTTTCAGTGAAGCATTTGTAGATATTCTCGCTGCCGAACAAACACCGGGTAATAGTACCTGGTTTCAGGGTACTGCAGATGCGGTCAGGCAGAGTCTTGGTCATATAGTACAACACAATTGTGATTATGTGCTGATTCTATCGGGAGATCAGTTGTATCAGATGGATTTTGGGGAAATGGTTAGAAATCACGAAGCAAGTGGAGCAGAGATCAGTATTGCTACGATTCCTGTAAATGGCAAAGATGCAAGTGATTTTGGGATTCTGAAAGCTGATGAAAACAACCTGATTACCTCATTTATTGAAAAACCAAAGAAGGAGTTACTACCTGAATGGAAATCAGATGTTGGAGAAGTACTTAAAAAAAAGGGAAAGGAATACCTGGCATCAATGGGTATTTACCTGTTCAATAAAAAATTACTTTTTGATCTGCTCGAAAACAATACGAGGACTGATTTCGGTAAGGAAATCATTCCTCAGTCAATTGGAGATCATAAAGTACTCAGTTACAAATTTGAGGGGTATTGGACAGATATTGGTAATATTCACTCTTTCTTCGATGCCAATATTGGATTGACCGATGATATTCCAGAATTTAACCTTTTCGATAAAAGGCCCATATATTCACGGGCCAGAATGCTGCCGCCATCAAAAATATCAGGAACAACATTAGAAAAAACCATAATCTCTGATGGATGTATCATTAATGCGAGCAGGATAGAACGCTCAGTTATAGGAATCAGAACCCGTATCGGTACAGGAACAACTATCGTTAACAGTTATGTAATGGGGGGAGACCGTTATCAAACCCTCAATGAACTGGAGGATGCTGCACAATCCAAACGACCTGTTATGGGTATTGGCGAAAGATGCTATATTAAGAATGCTATTATTGATAAAAATTGTTTCATAGGCAATGATGTCCGAATAAATG
>CAZGCG010000139.1:0-8787 GCA_964524205.1 uncultured Sphingobacterium sp.
AGGATTGCTTTAAAAAATATTTTTCGGATATATTGTTTCTCCGGGTCATTGTAAGAACCACCTGCTTCAATAAGAATTGTACTGGTTCCGGCGGCCTGAAAATTATCACCAAAGGCCCTGGGTTCATATTCATCGTCGAAGCGTCCTACCTGATTTGATATACTTTTTTGAATGGCAGAATTCATGACGGCAATTACTTTAATTGCCTGTTCTCTGGTTGAATTTATACTTAAAGCTTCATCGTATACCGGAGCAAGCAAAGAGATTGTGGCCGGATTTCCGGTATTTCCTGCCGACCATAAAGTGCTTTGATCATGCAGATTAAAACCAAAATGAGGTTTTATTTCATCCCTTAAATGGCGTAATATTCTTCCTTCAGGACTCTGTTGCCGATGGAAATCCCGGTTAATGTCGATATCCATTGCATTTCGGCGATTGAAAACTTCGGCGCCATCCGGATTTACCATTGGCAATATGTACAGCGTGCATTTTTCAGCCAGCAAATCATGGATTTGCCGAAACTGCCCGGGCTGTGATAAAAAATTCAAAAGATCAGCTATAGACATTGTGGCTGTAGCTTCATCGCCATGCATCTGGCTCCATAGAAATACCCGTTTGGGCCCTTTACCCCATGTAATCAGATTGATGGAGAGTCCGTTGGTTGACAGACCTGCTTCTTTTAAATTAAAATCAGAATTTGCTTTTAGTTTGTCCAGAATTTTCAGGAGTTCAGCATGTTTGAAAAAACGATCTTTTATTAGCGTTTCTTCAAATGCCTGATAATTTTCCATGAGAATATTAAGCGAATCCATTCGACTAAATTAGTATTTAAGCCCGGAATTTCATTCAATTTTAAATTTCAATTGAATAAAAAAAGCATCCTCTCTTTAGCAGAAAGGATGCTTTTAGAATGTATAGGATGGTTTGAGCCGAATTATCAGATCAAACTCACGCTTCTGTTCACAAATTCAGTTAAGTCTGAACCGGTAAGCATACCCTGTGATAGTAAAGCCAGATCGAAAGCTTGTTTTGCCAATTGTGTTTGTTCTGCCTCGTCCTGTGTTTGAAGGATTTTACCGATCAGCTTATGATTACCATTAATGGCTACATTATAATTATCCGGCAGGTTTCCATAGAAGCCCATTCCTCCACCCATTTTAGACATATCTTTCATACGTCTCATAAATTCATCCATGGTTACAATAACAGGAAGTTCTTCAGGGTTCAGACTTTCAATTTCAATCCTCATGTTGGGCTTAACAATTGCCTTTTCAAAGATTGCTTTGACCTTAGCTTTTTCCTCATCGTTCAGTACATGAACAGTCTGATCTTCTTTACTGATGATCTTATCGGCAACCTCAGCATCAACACGTTTCAGGGATGTTTTTTCAAGTTTTTGCTCCAGTTGACTTATAAAATGCGGATCGATAGGAGAGTTCAGGTTCAGAACATCGTATCCCTTTTTGTTTGCAGACTGTATAAAGGTATCCTGCTTATCGGTATCGGTTGCATACAGATAAACAAGCATATCATTCTTATCAGTTTGAGCTGCTTTTACTTTTTCTTTGTACTCTTCAAGCGTAAAATATTCGTTTTGGGTATTGTTAAGCAGTACGAAATCTTTTCCCTTATCATAGAACTTCTCTTCACTGATCATTCCGTATTTCACGAATAAACCGATGTCGCTCCATTTTTCTTCAAAAGCTTTACGGTCATTTTTGAACAATGAAGCCAGTTTATCAGCTACTTTTTTGGTGATGTAACTGTTGATCTTTTTAACAGCGCTATCAGCCTGCAGGAAGCTTCTAGAAACGTTCAGCGGAATATCCGGTGAATCGATTACCCCATGCAGCAGCATTAAAAATTCTGGAACTACATCTTTTACTTCATCGGTAATGAATACCTGGCGCGAGAAGAGTTTGATTTTATTTCGCTGTATTTCAAACTCATTCTTCACTTTCGGGAAGTACAGAACACCAGTCAGATTGAAAGGATAATCTACATTTAAATGGATCCAAAACAGCGGATCTTCTGAGAATGGATAAAGCTCTTTGTAAAAGGCAAGATAATCTTCGTCTTTTAATTCTGAAGGAGATTTTGTCCATATTGGACTCGTGTTATTGATGATATTATCAACCTCAACAGATTTGAATTTTGGTTTACCGTCTTTATCTTCTCCATCAGGCTCTTGCTCTGAGCGGGTCCCAAATTGTACTGGAATTGGCAGGAATTTACAGTACTTATCAAGAATTTCCTTGATTTTGATTTTATCTAAAAATTCTTTTGATTCCTTATTTACATGGAGGATGATATCTGTTCCTCTGCTGGTACGTGTTCCTTCACTGATTTCAAACTCGGTGCTTCCGTCGCAGATCCAGCGCGCAGGTTCTGCACCGTCCTGGTATGAAAGTGTTTGAATTTCAACCTGATCAGCAACCATAAATGCAGAGTAAAATCCAAGCCCGAATTTCCCAATGATCTCATTAGCATCCTTGGCATCCTTGAATTTCTCAACAAATTCTGTTGCACCCGAGAATGCAATCTGATTGATATACTTTTTAATTTCTTCGCCCGTCATTCCCAAACCATTGTCGGAAATAGTGATCGTCTTTTTCTTTTCGTCGACAGATACTGAAACTTTTGACTCACCCAGATCCCCTTTATATTCACCCAAAGAGGAGAGGCGTTTGATTTTTTGAGTGGCATCTACTGCATTTGCAACCAGCTCTCTCAGGAAGATCTCGTTATCAGAGTATAAAAATTTCTTAATGATTGGAAAAATGTTCTCAGTGTGAATCGAAATGGTTCCTTTTTCTTGCATCGTATAAAATTTTTGGTTTATGATTCTTTCCTATCAATACTTATTCCAAAGGGAATTTATGTCAAGTTGGCACTCAGTGTCCTGGAGGTAAGCCCCGCTTATCAAGTACATTTTGTATTTACAGCCGATTGCCTGGAAAATACCAACTCTTTTCGGCACATTTCTTGCAATAATGGCAGAATATCAAGTAACAATAATTATTTGATGCTTTAATATTTTGTAATTCAATTATTTAACAAATAACCAATTTTATATGATTAAGAATACAATGCCTAATTTTATCCATTCGTATACTTTAGAAATCAGCCAGTCGGGACTTTTTACCACCCAACAGAGTAATCAATTCAGAAAATACCTGTTTGTGTTTTCGGCTTTTCTTTTGTTATTTTTTGCCTCTGCGTGTCAGGATACAAAGAAAGAAAGAGCAGTGGCTAATAAACCTCAGCCGGCACTCGACAGTACTTATTATATTAACTATATCAATTCTGAGCCAGAATTTAAGGATCAGCTTGAATGGGTCAGGTCATTTTACCGTGAAAGGGAGTTTCAATTGGGCTGGTATAAAAACAATGAAATTGTTCCTGAAGCAGAGAAAATGCTTGGTATGATCAGCAAGGCTGATGAAGAAGGTTTAGACCCTAAAAAATACCAAATAAAAGATTTCACTAAATTATTTGCAGATCTTGAAGCTGCAAAAAGAGATTCAGCGAAGTTTACAGAGTTACAGAAAGAAATCGATGTGGCATTGTCTGCTACCTATTTCGTGTGGGCATCTGACTATTATAGGGGTGTAGTGGTTCCAAAAGAAAATAAAGAAATAGAATGGGATGTGAAACGCAACAAAATTAAACTTCATAAAGCATTAATGACAGTTTTGGGGGAGCGGGAGAGTAAGTACTCTTATGCCAGTTTTAGCCCCTTACATCCTGAATATTCAAGGCTTAAAACTGCACTGGCAGCTTATAGAAAAATTCAGGCATCGGGAGGCTGGCCTAAGATTACCGCTTCTCCGGAATTAAGAACAGGGGAGGCCACTCCAGTTATTCCGGCATTAAGAAGAAGACTTGGATTAAGTGGCGGAACAGATTCTGTTTATACGGAAGAAGTATTCAATGCTGTTAAACAATTTCAGAATGATCAGGGTTTGAAACCTGATGGAGCTTTGGGAAATGAAACTGTCAGAATAATGAACATCCCTGTGGAACAAAGGGTAAAGCAGATCATTCTTAATATGGAACGCTGGAGATGGATACCGAAAAGCTTCGAACCTGATTACCTGCTTGTAAATATCCCTGAATATAAACTTCATGTATTTGAGAAGAGTAAGCTTAAAATGTCCATGAACGTAATTGTAGGTAAAACTTTAAACAGTACTCCGATATTCAGTGATAAAATGGAAACAGTTGTACTTTCACCATATTGGAATGTTCCTGTTAGTATCATTGAAAAAGAACTGGCGCCAAAGATTGCCGGAAATCCTTCATATCTTGATCGTTTGGATATGGAAGTTGTAAATACAAAAGGAGAGCAGATAAGTCCATCTTCTATCAACTGGGGATCTGTAAATGCCAGTAACTGGAAGTATATTTTACGCCGCCGTCCCGGACCCAAAAATGATCTTGGTGATGTGAAGTTTATTTTCCCGAATACCAATGATATCTATCTTCATGATACCCCTCATGATGAACTATTCAGTCAGGCAAAACGTGGATTTAGCCATGGCTGTGTCAGGGTGGAGAAGCCAATCGAACTTGCTGAATACTTATTGAGAGACTCGGGAAACTGGAGCAGGTCTCAAATATTAAGTACTATATCAGAAAGAAAAGAAAAGCATGTGAAATTAAAAGAGGTTTTACCAGTATACCTGGTCTATTTTACTGCCTGGGCGGATGATAATGGTCAGATACATTTCCGTGATGATATTTATGGCCATGATAAAACCCTGGCCCAACAATATTTTAATTAATATTATAAGTTAAAAGGCACAAGGCAGTTAGTGAAATACTTGTTGCTTTGGGCTTTATGCTTGTCCTTTTTTAAACTCTGAAGTGTTGTGGAATTCAACTTCAGGAAAATCACGCTTTGCAAGATTTAAAGTCCAGTCGTTATCTGCCAGAAATACAGGATTCCCATCCTTATCAGTGGCGATATGGTGATGCCTGCGCTGAATTATTTCATTGATGTTTTTCTTGTCTTTAGAAGTCATCCAGCTTGATTTTCTGAACGTTAGTGGCCTGAAAGCACATTTAGCACCATATTCATGCTGTAGTCTGAACATAATCACTTCATATTGGAGCTCACCCACGGTTCCAACAATTTTTCTGTTACCCGGTTGTTGTACGAAAAGTTGTGCAACGCCTTCATCTGTAAGCTGTTGTAGTCCCTTTTCAAGCTGCTTTGATTTCAGTGGGTCTCTATTTTCTACTTCTTTGAATATTTCAGGAGAGAAGCTTGGGATACCCTTAAATTGTAATTCTTCACCTTCGCTTAATGTATCACCGATCTTGAAATTCCCGCTATCATACAGTCCTACCACATCACCTGGCCAGGCTTCTTCTACCAGACTTTTTTCATTGGCCATGAAATCTACCGGGTTTGAGAATTTCAATTTTTTATCTAGTCGGGTATGATAGAAGAATTTATTACGTTCAAACTTACCTGAACATATTCTCAAAAATGCAATTCGGTCACGATGGTTAGGGTCGAGGTTGGCATGAATCTTAAATACAAAACCAGTAAAATTCTTTTCATTCGCCATTACCATCCGCTCGTTGGCTTCCCGGCTTTTTGGACTTGGTGCAATGGCAACGAATGTGTCAAGCAATTCGCGAATTCCGAAATTATTTATAGCACTTCCAAAGAAAACGGGGGCAAGAAGACCTTCCAGGTAGAGGTCTTTATCCAGATTTCCATAAACTCCATCAACAAGTTCAAGATCATCTTGTAAAGTTTTAAGTTCTTTAGGCTGCAGAAATTGCGAAAGTAGAGGATCATTAAGATCTTTAACCTGTATTACCGGTTCAGTAATTTTAGACTTATCTGGTTTAAAAAGGTTAAGTTGCTTATCGTAAATATTGTAGACTCCCTTGAAATTATAGCCTTGCCCAATTGGCCATGAGAGCGGACAAACGCTGATATTCAGATTGTTCTCCAGTTCATCAAGCAGTTCAAAGGTGTCCTTTCCTTCGCGGTCAAGCTTGTTTACGAAGATGATAACAGGAGTATTGCGCATCCTGCAGACATCCATTAGTTTTTGTGTTTGCTCTTCGACACCTTTCACACTGTCGACAACCAGAATTACACTATCTACAGCTGATAAGGTGCGGTAAGTGTCTTCAGCAAAATCCTTGTGTCCCGGTGTATCAAGTATGTTGATTCGTTTACCATTATATTCAAAGCCCATCACTGAAGTAGCAACAGAAATACCCCTTTGCTTTTCAATTTCCATGAAATCAGATGTGCTGCTTTGATTTGCTTTATTTCGTTTTACGGTACCGGCAGTGTTTATAGCACCACCAAACAAAAGAAATTTTTCTGTCAGGGTTGTTTTTCCAGCATCGGGGTGACTAATAATGGCAAAGGTTTTTCGCTTTTCTATTTCCTGGTTGAGCATAGTATTAAGGGAATGTGACATTAATCACATCATGGCTTCTTTGTAAAAATGCAAAGCTAATAATTTTTGTTGTTTCTAACTGTAATGTACAAAGGTTAGTGAGCGTTTCAGTACTGGTCCTGTACCGATCAATGAGTGGTCTTTGAGAAGACGTTGAGTGGAATTTGAGTAAATGTTGATGTGCTACAAAATGTCCAATTAGTATTTCATTTTCTTGATTCTTGTTCTAAAATTTAGATTTTCAATGAATTGGAAATTAGTCTTTAATCTTTGCTCTTGATTCCTTACTCTATTTTAAAAATATTTCCGTCGCACCATACCCAAACCGTTCTTTATGTGCGTCCATAAAGGTTTTAACCTGGGCATGTCTGCTGATGATTTTATGTATTTCAATTCTTAAAGTGCCATTGCCGGAGCCATGAATAAAAATGATAGAAGGTATTTTATGAACAATTGCCGCATCTAGAGATTTTCTGAAGTGATTCATCTGGATATCCAATATTTCCGAGCTATTCAGGAACTGATAATCATCCCGGAGTTTTTCGATATGCAGGTCAACCTCTTTTCCTGGTTTTTCTATTTCAATTTTTTCTGCATGAGATCTGAAAAAACTTTCCTTTAGTTTTTCAGGATCAATGACTGGTTCAGGACTGTCAAGCTGTATTAACCAGGCGGCTTGTTCAAGTAATTCATGTTGCTTTTTCGCTCCGGAAAAATCTTTGGCCTTGAATTTCCCTGAAAAATCAATAGGCTTTTGCATCTCTTCATTTCCGGAGCTGAATAGGAGTGCATGAATTCTAAATTCAGGCCACAAATCAAGCTCATTTAACGAACCTGAGTAGATCTGAACCGTCGACTGTGCTTTTAGAATTCCAGAATATTCGCCTTTTGACTTGTGATTTTTAGTGCTATACAATGTGAATAGCATTTCCCATGAACTCGAATTGACTAAATTGAAATGTAGCACCGAGGGACTTCTTTTGTCGGGGCAAAGAGCAAGAAATAGCCCATTTGAGATAAATTCTGATGGATTTGATTTATGAAGGTTTTCTACAGGCGAATCATTTGATAAATCAGTTTTTCCGTGAACGCGTGTAACCTGACTGGCTAATACCGGAATTTCAAATCCATCCTCATCAGTTACAGCTATGGTGCTTTCATCGATTATTCGGGTGATATAACCTTCTCTCCGTTCATTGACAAAACGAACAAACTCACCTAATTTATACTTCATTTTATTGGATTTTGGCAGGCCCTGAAAATGGGCAGCATGTGGCAAATCTATGAAACCATCAT
This sequence comes from uncultured Sphingobacterium sp., assembly GCA_964524205.1. Taxonomy (GTDB): domain Bacteria; phylum Bacteroidota; class Bacteroidia; order Sphingobacteriales; family Sphingobacteriaceae; genus Daejeonella. The sequence goes on from CAZGCG010000139.1 coordinate 7,731, forward strand.
GGTTTTACCAAAACCGCAGGGGTATGATTACCAAATCATGATAGCCCGCCCGGGCAAGCCGCTCGGAAGGGCTTCATCGGCAATAAAAACAATAAAATAAATAGATGAAAATAAAAATCAGGATAATCTACATTCATTTTTAAAGGAATAAATCCAAATTGCTGCCTACATTTGTCTGTATTTTAATAATTATTATGACTTCCGGGCAGCCAAATAATCCGCTTCATGGCAAAACTCTTGAAATGATCCTGGGGTATCTTGTAGATCATTATGGTTGGGAGAAACTTGGTATATTGATCAGGATCAATTGCTTTAATGAGAATCCGGGTATTCCATCCAGTCTGAAATTTCTAAGAAAAACTGAATGGGCTCGTAAAAAGGTGGAAGAGCTTTATATCAGGACTCTATCCAAATAAGGTTTCAACCATTTATCAGCATAAAAAAATCTAAAATATCTGCTCTTATCGTTTTAATCACAACCTTTTCGGGTTTTTGACGTAGAAATATGCACCTACTGTGATTAACATAAGATGAGAATTATTCCAAAGCTTATTTCCAGCTTTATAGTCTTTTTTTTGTCCATACTTTTTTCTTTTTCGCCGGTATTTGCTTATCTTTTTAATTCAGAAAACAACAGGAAGCTTGTTTCAAGCCCACCAACTGCTATTAATATCAATAATTTTCCTATTCAGAATATTTCCGGCCGCTCCCAAATCCTTCCATTAATTGGGAGTGATTCTGATGGGAGTATAATTTCCTTTAAGATTCTCAGTCTTCCAAATAATGCCCACGGCATTCTGTATCTCAATAATGTAGCTGTAAGTGTAAATCAGGATTTGAATCCTGTTCAGGCAAAGCAACTACAGTTTGAAGTTAAATCCACTTTTACCGGAACAGCATCTTTTACGTATACTGTTACTGATAATGATGGTCTTTCTGACAATTCGGCTGGCATATTCAGCATTCCGGTTACAAATAGCGGAACTATTCTGGTTTGTAGTGGTGGTGGACTCGGAAATAATATTCTTGGTGCTGAAGGAACCTTTAGTTCCCCGTT
>CAZGCG010000140.1:0-8775 GCA_964524205.1 uncultured Sphingobacterium sp.
CCGACTGGACAAAACCAACCGTTTCGGGTTGGAAAAAAGTTTTATTGGAGAATGCAATTACCCCTATTCAGCAATACAGCTATTCGACCGGTAAAAATGCCAGCGACAGTGCAATGATCATTGATGCGATGGATATTTTATATTCCGGGAAGGTAGATGGGTTTTGCATCGTTTCAAGCGACAGTGATTTTACGAGGCTTGCTACCCGATTAAGGGAAGCTGGAATGATGGTTATCGGTATCGGAGAGAAGAAAACCTTAATCCCTTTTATCACGGCTTGCGATAAATTTATCTATATCGAGATCCTGAGTGCAGAAGAAAGTAGTACAGAGGAAGCTGCATCTGACGAAACCCCACTAAGCAGAAAATCAAAGAAACCCATTAAGAAGAAAAATGCACCTCTGAATAATATTGATAAAGAGCTAATCAAACTGATCAGCGACAGTATTTCTGACCTTGAAGATGAGAATGGCTGGGCCTATCTTGGTAACCTTGGAAATTTACTTCTGAAAAAGAAACCTGATTTCGACTCCAGAAATTATAATTACCCCAAACTACTTCCCCTGATTAAAAATCTGAATAAATTTGAATTTGATGAAAGGGTTTCAGGCAAGGGAAATATCAAACATGTTTACATCAGGAGTAAATTAGCAAATGAGTAAATCAGCAAATGAGCAAATTGAAAACAACCCAACGCAAATTCAATTCTCAACCCGATAGCTATCGGGTCCGAATTCTCAACCCGATAGCTATCGGGTCTCAACTAATTTTGATTTATTTTTCACCGACATTTTTACGACATTCACCGAGAAGAGTAGTAAACTCGCCTAATAAGTATTTTACATCAGATCATAAGACCTTAGTTTTGAATCAAATATTATAGCCATGCAAAATTTTAACAGCTCAAATCAAAAATCAGGTAAAGCCTTAGTAGGCTTAGTTTTACTTGGCCTGGGATTCATACTATTACTGCGTACTTTAGACATATTCTTTATACCATCATGGATTTTCAGCTGGCCTGTATTTATGATTCTGATTGGTGTTTTCATTGGCTCTCGTCAGGGATATGATCGTCCGTCTGCATTTATGCCAATTGCCATAGGAGCATTGTTCCTGAGCAATAAGATAATACCGGGCATGGAACTGAGCAGATTCTTCTGGCCATTCCTGATCATCGGTCTTGGAACCTGGTTAGTATTTGGCCGAAAGAAGGGCTTTAAGGCTGAAGATTATACAAGCTGGGACAAAAGAGTAGATCCTGAGAACAACGATACTAATTATACCGGCGAAGCTCAGGAAAGACCTGCTTCCGGGCCATTAACTGAAGACAAGATTGAATCGGTGTCAATATTTGGTGGAGTAAAAAAGAATATTGTCTCCAAAGATTTCCAGGGAGGAGAAATAGTAAATTTCTTTGGAGGCTGTGAGATAAATCTGATGCAGGCTGACATCAAAGGCCGGGTAAAAATCGAAGTTGTACAGGTATTTGGTGGCACCAAGATTATTGTACCAGCAAACTGGACTATCCATTCAGAGATGGTCGCCATTTTCGGGGGGATCGAAGACAAACGCCCTCCTCAATTAAATGCAATTCCGGATAAGATCCTGGTTATAGAAGGTACCTCCATATTTGGCGGAATAGATATTAAGAGCTTTTAACACTTTTAACCTAAGCAGAAGGCTCTCCTGTAAGAAACAACATCTATCAACCTATAAATTATACAGCTATGAACTGGTATGTCGCTAAACTCATTTTCAGAATTACCTGTGGCAATGGAAATCACCAGCCACAATTTGATGAACAACTCAGACTGATCAGTGCTTCTGGCGAAAAAGAAGCACTTAGAAAAGCTCAGAAGCTTATCAATGAAGAGAAGCTTATCATGGAAAACAAGGATCAATCAGCTATCCGATGGGATTTTATCAATATGACTGAGCTTTATCAGGTCGATGAACTAAAGGACGGATCTGAGATATATTGTAATATTCTTGAAGTGAGTAATGCTGAAGAATACATTGAAATAAGTAATCAAAAAGCATTATTGATAAGCCAAAATCAACAAGCAAGTGTCACAACGACAATCTAATCCAAATCCCAATAACGGGGTTTTGTCAAGAAGCAAGATCTTACTGGTCATTGTACAATGTATTGTTGCCAGTATTTTATCTCAGACAGCGATATTACTTTGGTTTGGATTCAGTTTTCAGACTTCATTACTGGACAGTACTGTAAGTATTTTACTGCTTGCAATCGCCTGCTACCTGATTGGAAATAACCTGAAATATTACCGGCCGGAGAAAAACAGGTATCTGCTTATGCTTATGTATTGCTCAATTCTTGCTTCTCTCTGGCTACTGGTCAATAATTGGGTATTAGACAGTATTGTTTTAAATGACCCGCATTACGCCGAGTTTTTATACAATTCATTACCTATCCGCTTCTTCATCGGGCTCCTTATTATCGGGCTGATGGCAATGGTTAGTGTGGTTTGGTATACACAGGAGGATCAGAAAGAAACAGAAAAAAGAAAACTCGAAGCTGAAACACTGGCCAGAGATGCAGAGCTCTACAATCTGAGACAACAATTACAACCACACTTTCTATTCAACAGTTTAAACTCAATTACTGCATTAATAGGCAGCAGGCCTGAAGAAGCCAGGAAAATGATCCATCAATTATCAGATTTTCTTCGTGGGACTCTTAAAAAAGAGGATCAGCAGCCGGTTTCGCTTATTGATGAACTGGAACATTTACAATTATATCTTGACATAGAAAAAGTCAGATTTGGACATCGTCTCTCTACTGAAATATCCTATAATGAGGCTTGCAAAGCAAAATTACTTCCACCAATGCTGCTTCAGCCCATTGTAGAAAATGCAATAAAATTTGGCCTTTATGACACAACAGGTGTAGTTACCATCAGTATTTTTGCCGAATGCCTTGAGAATGAGCTTCAAATCACTGTTCAAAATCCATATGATCCGGATACTACCCGGCCTAAACATGGAACGGGCTTCGGACTCAGCGGTGTGAAAAGGAGATTGCATCTATTATTTGGCAGAACCGACCTATTGGAAACTACATCTTATAGCCATATATTTACAACTATTGTAAAAATTCCTCAGGTATAAATATGCGAGTAGTTTTAATTGATGACGAGCCTCTGGCGCGTTCAGTAGTGATTGAATACCTTCAATCCTGGCCGGATCTGGAGATTGTACAGGAATGTAGTGATGGTTTTGAAGGAGTAAAAGCAATTGCACAGCATGAGCCTGATCTGATCTTTCTGGATATTCAGATGCCTAAGATCAACGGATTTGAGATGCTCGAACTTATTGAACAGCCCCCTTCTGTAATCTTTACAACTGCCTTTGATGAATATGCTATTAAAGCCTTTGAAGAGCACGCAGTAGACTATCTCCTGAAACCTTTCACCCAAGAACGCTTCAATAAAGCCGTTCAAAAGTGGATGGATCAGCGACAGGTTGCCGAACCAAAACAAAACACAAAACAACTCCTGGATAATATTCAGAACTCCAGTCTCAGAAATGAGCGTGTAGTAGTTAAAACAGGAACCAAAATCAAGATCATCCCCGTAAATGATATTCTTTTCCTTGCTGCGGATGATGATTATGTTAAAATTCACACACCCGAGGGATCATTTCTTAAGAACAAAACCATGGCCTATTTCGAAAAGCTATTGGGAGAAGAAGATTTCGTTAGGGTACATCGTTCATATATTGTAAGAATCAATGAAATTACGAGAATTGACCCTTATGAAAAAGAATCCCACCTCGCAATTCTGAAGTCAGGAGAAAAGATTCCAGTTAGTAAAACGGGGTACCCAAAGTTGCGACAGGTTTTGGGACTTTAATTAATTGACAATTGATAGTTGACAATTGCGAGATTAGTGGTATCAAACAACAAATTTTCTTCAATTCAATAACTTTCAAATTGTCAACCCGATAGCAATCGGGTGTCAATTGTCCATTGTCAATTAAAAAGAAGCACCTTCCAGGCCTTTATTACCTCCTTAGATTCAAGCAATTTTCTGGCGTACTGATGGAGTTCCCTTTCCCTCGTTTTTGAATCACCGATTGTAGCATCAAGAATTTGGCTTAGCTCCGGATCTGCCCTGAACGCAGCAATATCTTCATCAGTAGGCAGGTTTTCTACATTGCCAAGTTGTCCCAGATTATTTCCGGTCAAAACCGATGAATTTCGGATCGAAACGGGAAGGGAATCTACTCCAATACCAAGTGTGCGAACTGGTTTTTCAACCTCGAATAAATTCTCAATACCTACCCTGCAATACCAATCCCCACCCAATCTTGCCACCAGATCAATTTTAGCCTGATCGATCTTTCCGGATTCATCTAGTATGTCTTCGTTGATATGTATTCGTTTAATTTCTGTCAGAACCAGATTACCGGCACCAGCATTCACTCCCAGGGGAATTACCTGCCTGATCAAACACTCCATCTGTACCGGAGATTCAGCAACACGCGGAGGCTTTACAAGTTCAGATGGAACTTGTGTAAATCCTGCTTTAACAAACTCATTTACACCTTTTGGATACTCTACACTTGCAAGAGATGTTTGCTGAACCATATCATAATTCACGATATTTATCACACATTCAGGCACTTCCAGAATATTTTCAAGGCTATGTTTAGTTGTATTATCCCTCACCCGGCGTGAAGGCGAAAACACACAGACCGGTGGATTGATACTGAATATGTTAAAAAAACTGAATGGGCTTAAATTTACATTCCCTTGCTTATCAATCGTTGAAACAAAACAAATCGGCCTTGGCGCGATCGCATATTGAAGATAATTCTGAAGTTCAGCCGGCTTGAGATCGGCGGTGTTTATGGTTAGCATACAATAGGATTAAAGAACAAGGATCAAGGAACAAAGATTAGGAGAAAAGAATTAAGATGAAAATTTTTCACCCTCCAGGAGTCCTTAATCTTTGTTCCTTAATCATTTATCTGTTTATTGTTCTTCTTCAATTTCAAAATAGACCAATCTGTATTTGCCTTTCTGATGGTATTGGTCAAACGCCCCAATCCGGTAATTTCCATTTCAACAATATCACCCGGCTGTAGCCATTGCGATTTATATTCCGGGTCATTCAGCAATCCGGTTCCATTTAATTCGAGAAAACATCCGGTTCCTACAGTTCCTGATCCAATTACATCTCCAGGTAGAATATCTACCCCATAAGAGCAACGTTCAATGATCTCGGCAAAGGTCCAGTCCATATCAGCCATCGATCCTGAAGATACTTCCTTACCATTGACCCAGCATTTCATATCAAGCGCATAAGCATTCCCGGTATGACCGGCTTTTGCAGGTATTTTATATTTCTCCAATTCATCAGGAGTAACCAGCCATGGTCCAATCACGGTTGAAAAATCCTTCCCTTTTGCTGGGCCCAGATTGAGCAGCATCTCCTCCATCTGAAGGGTACGGGCACTCAAATCATTCATAATCATATATCCTGCGATATAAGAATCTGCTTCTGATGCCCTGATATTTCGTCCCTTTTTGCCGATAACGATTGCCGCCTCCAATTCAAAGTCAAGTTTTTCAAAATGATCAGGCATACATTCAACATCGCCCATACCCTGAATAGAATTATGATTGGTGAAATAAAATATAGGATACTGATCAAATTCAGGAATCATTTCAACCCGCCTGTTCTTTCTTGCAGATGCAACGTGCTGCCTGAAAGCATAACCATCACGGCAGGAACTAGGATGTGGCACAGGAGCCAGCACCTCAAAGAATATTTCTTCTTTCGCTTTTTGTTTCCCGGATTTAATCTCTTCATTAACCTTTTTAGCCCGTTCCATTAACTCCTCTCCCCCACTTAAAAACTCATTCATATTATCGGGAATAAGCTTATCACAGGAATTCAGATTGTAAATATGTCCGCTAATAAACAAGCCAAGGTGTTCGCGATCTTCGGTTTTATAGGAAATCAATTTCATGAAAGGTATAATTAGGTTAGCAGCTATTCAAAACTAATGAATTTTGCTTATCCTTTATTAATTCGCAAAAAAAACAAAGAAAGCTACCCGCATAAACATATTTCAGTTTCCAATAAAGAAACGCTTACTTTGTAATACCAATTATAAAACCAATAAATTCTAATTTATGCCTGTTTATCATACATTAGGATCTATTCCTCATAAGCGTCATACTGCCTTCCGCAAAGCAAACGGTGTGTTGTATGCTGAGGAATTGGTCTCTACTGAGGGTTTTTCAAGTCTTTATTCCCTGGTTTATCATTGCCATCCTCCTACCATTGTAAAGGAAGTGGCTGAACCCTATTCCGTTGAACCGAAGATTGCCCGGGAAAAGCACCTTCGCCATACGAGCCTGATTGGCTTTAAGATCAAACCTGAAGATGATTATCTGGAAAGCCGAAAACCGGTGCTTGTGAACAGTGATCTTCATATTTCGCTTGCAGCTCCACGCCATTCAATGACTGATTATTATTACAAAAACAGTCAGGCGGATGAGGTTATTTTCATCCACGAGGGCAGCGGAACTCTGAAGACCGGTTTCGGAAAGATAAAATTTGAGTATGGCGACTATCTTGTAGTCCCCCGGGGTACTATCTACCAGATGGAATTCAATACTGCAGATAACAGGCTGTTTATAATCGAAAGTTTTAGTCCGATACGCACCCCAAAACGCTACCGCAATGAGTGGGGACAATTAATGGAACATTCCCCCTTTTGTGAGCGTGATATCAAACGTCCGGCTGATCTTGAAACACATGACGAAGCCGGAGATTTTAAAATACTGATTAAAAAACAAGGTCTGATCTATCCCTATACCTATGGTACACATCCTTTTGATTTTATAGGATGGGATGGTTTTCATTACCCATGGGCGTTTTCGATCCACGATTTTGAACCAATTACCGGAAGAATTCATCAGCCGCCACCTGTACATCAGACTTTCGAGGGTCATAATTTTGTGATCTGCTCATTTTGTCCGCGAAAATATGATTATCATCCGGATGCGATACCGGCGCCATATAATCATAGTAATGTTGACAGCGACGAAGTTCTATATTATGTGGATGGCGATTTTATGAGTCGCAAGAGTGTTGTCAAGGGGCAGATAACACTTCATCCTGGTGGAATCCCTCATGGTCCGCATCCGGGTACAGTTGAAAAATCAATTGGAAAGGAAAGAACAGAAGAACTGGCAGTGATGATCGATCCCTTTAAACCATTGATGCTGACAGATTACGCAGTAAGTATTGAGGATGAAAATTATCATAAAAGCTGGCAGGAGAATGTAGAATGAATTTGGCAATTTGAAGATTTGATAATGTGGCACAATTATATTCAATAGTAAAATTATGAAAACAGGAACGATAGCAGCAGATATACAGACAACAGATTTTCTTCCACTAAAAGGAACAGATTACATAGAATTATACGTAGGAAATGCGAAACAGGCGGCTCATTTTTACAAAACAGCCTTCGGTTTTCAAAGTCTGGCCTACGCCGGTCCTGAAACCGGGGTTAAAGACCGTGCATCCTATGTTCTTGTCCAAAACAAGATCAGACTGGTGCTTACTACTCCATTATTCCCGGAGCATCCTATCTCTGAACAACTGACCCGCCACGGAGATGGAGTTAAGATCATTGCCCTTTGGGTTGATGATGCCTATGATGCGCACCATCAAACCACTTCCCGTGGTGCTGAAAGTTATCTGGATCCTCAAACACTCGAAGATGATTATGGACAAGTTAGGATGAGCGGTATTTATACCTATGGTGAAACAGTACACATGTTTGTTGAACGCAAAGATTACAATGGCCTTTTCATGCCCGGATATGAAAAATGGGAAAGCACCTATAATCCCGAACCAAGCGGACTGCTTTATGTTGATCATTGTGTAGGTAATGTGGGATGGAATCAGATGGATAAATGGGTAAAATTTTATGAGGATGTGATGGGCTTCAAAAATATCCTGACTTTTGATGACAAGCAGATCTCTACCGAATATTCAGCTTTAATGAGTAAAGTGATGAGTAATGGAAATGGTTATGTAAAATTTCCGATAAATGAACCTGCAGAGGGTAAAAAACGTTCGCAGGTTGAAGAATATCTTGATTTTTATGGAGATGAAGGAGTTCAGCATATTGCAATTGCAACCAACGATATAGTTGATACCGTAAGCAAATTAGAGGATCGGGGTGTTGAGTTTTTAAAGGTTCCGGCCATCTATTATGATGATCTGGAAGCAAGGGTGGGCAAGATAGAAGAAGATATTGAACCACTTAAGAACTTAGGTATTCTTGTGGACCGGGATGAAGAGGGCTATTTACTGCAGATCTTCACTAAGCCAGTCCAGGATCGCCCAACCCTGTTTTTCGAAATCATCCAGCGCAAAGGAGCAAAATCCTTCGGAGCAGGAAACTTCAAAGCACTTTTCGAAGCTTTAGAAAGAGAACAGGAAGCAAGGGGGAACCTGTAACTGATTTGAAGATTTGAAAATGTGATGATTTGAAGATGAGAGAGTAAAATATTTGTCGGTTGATTGATTTGTCTATTTGTCCATGGGAAATCCCATTGTAAACGATGAAATTCCTTATCCTAGAGAATTGAAAAAAAAATTCAATTCAAATTAAGGATTGTTATGCAATAGACAAATCGACAAATTGACTCATCGACAAATAGACTCATTGACAAATTGATCAAGATCATTTCCATAAAACCTTCAAAATAATATCTTTGTT
>CAZGCG010000141.1:0-2273 GCA_964524205.1 uncultured Sphingobacterium sp.
TGCTTTAATTAATAATGAAAAACTTAAAAATACCTGCCAGCAACCAGCTTATAAATCCAAAGGATAAGTCTGAGCTTGAATTTTCGGAAACTTCAATGTCAGCTATTAAGCGACGAAAATTCCTTGGTATGGGATTATTAGGTTTGGCCGGACTTACTCTACCTCTTGCCAATAAGGCAGAAGCTAATACAGCTATTGCGGATTTTGTGGCTGATTCTGTTTCTATTGCTGAATCTGTCTCCAGTCAGTCGGATAGTTTTGAAGATAAGATGAAAATGCTTCAAAAGGCCTGGGATAAGAAAGATTATCGACTGGCCCGGGCATTGACCAATTCGCTTCGAATTTCAGAACTCCAGGCTCAGGCAGATCATGAGGATTTTGGAACTCCTTTGCTTGGTGCAAGTCAATTTGGGACTGTTGCTTCACTTCCAACGGTCTGGAAGAACTGGGCTAAGGGCTGGATGTATTATAAGGTTGTGAATCTGGAAGAGAAGATTGGTATTCAGCGTAAGGCGGAACCTGTAGAAGTTTTACTGAGTTTTCAGGCGAACCAGGCTGCCTCACTTGCCAGGGAGATTCGTGTTGCAGAAGTAAAGGATGGGGTTTTAACAGAAGTAATATCACAGGTTTTTTCAGAAATTAGAAGAGGAGCTGAAAAGATCTGCAAACTGCTGTTTCTTGCAGATAATGCGGGTAAAGAGAAGCGCACTTACCTCATTTTTTATGGTAATTCGGATGCAGAATTACCCAATTACCAATCTGATCTTAAAGTGAAGGGAGAAGGTTACGGACTTGATATTGAGAACGAGTATTTCACCGCACATCTTTCAAAACAAACCGGTCAGCTTGCCAGAATGGTGCTTAAGCGTGAACATGGATTGGAGATCTATTCTGGAGGACAGGGTCATGGAGAGCCTGCCGGGATTGATTGGGCACATGATTATATCACAGAGGGTTTCTTTTCAAAGCTTAGAATATCCTTATGGGATGAATGCCCGGATTTTGAAGTTGTCAGAGGCCCAATTTGTACCATTATTCGTCGCTGGGGTTTCCCTTATTCAGCAATACATCCGGTATTTGCGCCAGCCAGAATGAACATGGATATTGAATACCGTTTTTATGCAGGCCTGCCTTATTTTTATAAATTCGGACACATGACGACGGTTAAAGATTTCATTTCAGCGGCTCTGCGGGATGATGAATGGGTAATTACAGGACAATCATTTACTGATCAGATGTGGATGAATTCAGAAGGCAAATTAAATTTTGGTGCAGTTTCTGCTGAATCAGCTCAAAAATTATGGGGAATAGGTTTTTTTAACAGGGATACCAAAGACTCCTTCATGGGATTATTTCTTGATCATCATGCAGATGGCAGAGAGGCAGAACTGATACATGATGGCGGACCGAATATGTATTACCAATGGCATGGAACTACCTGGTCGCGGTATCCATTAGAACGAGATAAGGTCGTTAAGGAAGGAACAATCCTGCACCAGAAAAATGCCTATGTTACGATTCCTTTTACCACAAAAGATGGTCCTGCAAAGATTGAAGCACTTAGAAAGGAGCTTATGAATCCCTTATCAAGCGCTTCATCTGAACTGAATAATAATGTTCAGGCGAAAGAGAGTCCGGGGAGTTTGGCCCGTTTAGGGGAGGCTCAGGACAGTCCGATTCCAAAAGACCTGATATGGAAGGCACTTCGTGATGTGAAAGATCCTCAATTCTACAAGTCTGATATCAGTATTGTTGATCTTGGTTTGGTATATGATGTAACTGTAAAGGGAAGCGTCGTTAAGGTTTTGATTGCCATGCCTCATCGGGGCCGCCCACTGGGTACTTATTTTGCCTACGGATCTAATGTTGTACATCCAACCACTTCTAAAAATATTCTTACGGCTGTTTATGAGGTGCCTGGCGTTAAGAAAGTGATCATGGAACAGACATGGTATCCTGGCTGGTCATCCAACATGTTAACAGATGATGGACGGAAAAAATTGGGAATTTAGAATTGATTTTATAATTGGATTCTCTGAAAGAGATACTTTTTACTGATGAATATTTGACATAAATAGAATGAACATGAAGAAATTTAATCCAAGCAGGTCAGCATTAAAAATGCATGATGATTCCTCTGAAAAAGGAAAGGTAACAGAAATTACAAAGGAGGGTTCAGAACAGCAGTTCTCGGACGGGATGAAACGCCGTAAGTTTCTGGGTATGGGTCTTTTAGGTTTTGCAGGTTTGACCTTACCTCTAAGCTCCAAAGC
>CAZGCG010000141.1:2373-3655 GCA_964524205.1 uncultured Sphingobacterium sp.
TGGGTATGGGTCTTTTAGGTTTTGCAGGTTTGACCTTACCTCTAAGCTCCAAAGCAGATGCTCAGAATTCGATCGAGAATTTTGTAAAGGAGAGTATTGCGCCTTTTACTGACCAAACAACCAGCCAGACCGATAGTATTCAGGAAAAAATTCAATTGCTTCAGGAGGCATTGGTAAAGAAGGATTACAGAACGGCCAGAGCAATTACCAATTCAATCAGAATATCTGAAATACAGGCTCAGGCAGAAGAAGAAAATTTCGGAACTCCACATGTTGCTGCAAGTCAGTTTGGAACAGTTGAGTCACTTCCGGCAGTCTGGAAGAACTGGGCAAAGGGCTGGAAATATTATAAGGTTGTCAGCCTGGAAGAAAAAATAGGAACTCCTCGTAAAGCTGAGCCAGTAGAGGTTTTATTAAGTTTTCAGGCAGCTCAGACTGCCTCTCTTACCCGTGAAATACGGGTAGCTGAAATTAATAATGGTGTTTTAACTGAAGTAATTTCTCAGGTATTCTCTGAGGTACGCAGAGGATCAGAAAAGATCTGTAAATTATTGTTCCTTGCCGATAACCAGGGTAAGGAAAAGAGACATTATATTGTTTTTTATGGTAATCCGGATGCCGAATTACCTAATTATCAGTCTGATCTGAAGGTTACCGGAGAAGGCTATGGATTGGATATAGAAAATGAATTCTTTACGGCAATTCTATCCAGACAAACCGGACAGCTTGCACGGATGATCTTAAAACGTGAACATGGCCTTGAGGTCTACTCAGGTGGTCAGGGTCATGGCGAACCTGCCGGCATTGATTGGGCTCACGACTATGTATCTGAAGAAGGATTCCAAAAAATGCGTATTTCTTTATGGGATGAGTGTCCTGATTTTGAGGTAGTCAAAGGTCCGATCTGTACCATCATTCGTCGCTGGGGATTCCCTTATTCACCGGTTCACCCCTTATTCTCACCGGCCCGGATGATCATGGATATAGAGTATCGTTTTTATGCCGGTTTGCCTTACTTCCACAAGTTCGGGCATATGACTGCTGTCAAGCAATTCTCTCCTGCAGCCTTACGGGATGATGAATGGGTAATAACCGGACAGTCTTTTACAGACATGTTATGGATGGGCCCAGATGAAAAATTGAAAACAGGAAATGTTCCTGCAGAATTAAGTGATAAATTATGGGGTATCGGTTTCTTCAACAAAGATACTAAAGACTCATTCTTCGGATTCTTCCTTGAACATCATGCAGAGGGTTTAGGTGCCGAATTAGCTCATAACGG
>CAZGCG010000141.1:3755-8729 GCA_964524205.1 uncultured Sphingobacterium sp.
GTTTCAAAAACAATGATGGAAGCACTTTATGCGGTTCCGGGTGTCAAAAAAGTAATCATGGAACAAACATGGTATCCTTTATGGAGTGTTAACCTGCTTACAGATACAGGAAGAAAGAAACTGAATCTTTAACCTTTTTTTGAATACACCTTTATGTTTAGCCGGCTCTTCAATGAGCCGGCTATCCTAAAATCAATCTTGTCATTTTTTCTTAGCCTATTAAAATCCTATTCCATGTCTGGTCTGAAAATAAAAAATTACCGCTGGATCATCTTAACCTTATTGGTTTCGGCCACTACTATCAATTACCTTGACCGGCAAATCCTCGGTTTATTAAAACCAACCCTCGAAATAGAGTTTACCTGGTCTGAGACAGATTTTGCCTTTCTAGTGATGGCATTTACAGGTGCTTATGCGGTTGGTTTGATTTCCTGGGGATGGTTCATAGATCGGATTGGTACCAAGCCCGGATATGTCATTTCAGTTGCAGCCTGGAGTATTATGGGTATGCTCCATGCAGCAGCAAGAAGTGTTACCGGCTTTGGGCTTGCAAGGATTGGTCTGGGTCTGACTGAATCGGGAAACGTACCTGCCGGAATGAAGACGATTGCAGAATGGTTTCCAAAAAAAGAAAGGGCTTTGGCTACAGGTCTTTTCAATGCGGGTACCAGTTTTGGTATAATCATAGCATTGCTTATTGTTCCCTGGATTCTGAGGAATTATGGCTGGCATGAAGTATTCATTATTACCGGATCTGTTGGTTTTATCTGGCTGCTGGTTTGGATATACGTTTATGATGTGCCATCGAAACATAAACGCTTAACTGAAGAAGAGTATAATTATATCCATGACGGGCAAAAACTTGATGCTGAAGCTGAGGAAGAAGTTGTAAAAATAAAATGGTTCAAACTATTTACATATCCTCAGACCTGGGCATTTATTACCGGCAAGATATTGCTTGACCCGATTTACTGGTTTTTTATGTTTTGGCTGCCCTCTTATTTTGCTTCAACATTCAAGCTGAATATGTCGAATTTGAGCCCTGAACTAATGATTATCTATACCATGACCGTTTTGGGAAGTGTTGGAGGTGGTTATTTTTCATCCTGGCTAATCAAAAGAGGCTGGCCGACTTTAAAAGCAAGAAAAACTGCACTTTTTATTTTTGCAATTATGGAATTAACCGTACTTTCCGCTCAGTATGCAACCAATGCATGGATGGTGGTTGGAATCCTCAGTTTTACTCTGGCGATCCATCAGGCATGGAGTACAAATATATTCACATTGGTTGTTGATCTTTTCCCTAAGCAGGCTGTAAGCTCTGTAACAGGTATAGGAGCAATGTCCGGGGCGGTAGGAGGTATGCTGTTCCCATTATTCGTTGGATATATCCTGGATAGTTATAAGGCGGCAGGGAATTTAATAGGAGGTTATAATCTGCTTTTCTTTATTTGCGGATTGACCTATTTGTTTGCCTGGACGATCATTCATCTATTAACCAGGAAATCAGATACTGTAAGTTTACAGGAATTAGTTGAATAATATTTAAATAAAAATTGAAATCCCACGTATGTGGGAACATAAAAAACAAATTATTAAGTAATGAAAATTGAATTTAAAGATCAGGTGGGAATTATTACCGGAGCAGCCTCCGGTTTAGGTCAGGCTATTGCCCTGAACTTATCAAAAAAAGGTGTAAAACTTGCCTTATTCGATAGGGATACAAATGGTTTACAAAAAACAAGGAACCTGTTGATAGGAGAGTCAGAAATCTATGTTTTAGACATCACCAATGAAGCAGAAGTTGCAGATACGATTAACAAGGTAAATGAGCATTTTGGCCGGATTGATATTCTGGTCAATTGTGCGGGTATTGTTGGGAAAACAAATATTCTTAGTCATGAGGTTGAAGCTGATAATATGCAATTGGTTCTAAATGTGAATCTTATGGGTTCATTTTATACCTCTAAATATGCAATTCCAAAAATGCTTAAGAATAATTATGGAAGAGTACTGCACATAGCATCCATTTCGGGTAAGGAAGGTAATGCCGGAATGCTGGCTTATTCTACATCCAAAGCGGCTGTAATTGGTATGACTAAAGTTCAGGGTAAAGAATATGCAGAGACAGGCGTCACCATCAATGCACTTGCACCTGCAGTAATTCGTACGGCCATGGTTGAAGCCCTGCCGGATGAGCAGGTGAAATATATGACTGATAAAATTCCAATGAAACGATGCGGGACTTTGGAAGAGGCTGCATCAACTGCTGCTTTCATTGTATCACCTGAAGCAAGTTTTTCTACGGCATTTACATTTGATCTTTCTGGTGGTAGGGCGACTTATTAAAATTTAATACAAAAGAGATCATAGGATTATCTGATTTAAAAGAAAACCTGTGGTCTGTTTTACTAATTTGAAAATTTATGTTTTGGGATCAACTTACATCCGTACAACTTGCTGCACTGGATAAACAAACTCCGGTTCTATTGAACATTGCTGCAATAGAGCAGCATGGAGCCCACTTGCCGGTAGCAACCGACAGAATGATTGGTGAATATTTTTCAAGCCTCCTTAATAAGGAAATAGGAGATAAAGTTCTGATTCTGCCGATTGTTGCCGTTGGATGTTCAGATCATCACATGGGCTTTTGCGGGACTCTTACGCTTAGCCATACTACATTTGCGGCTGTTGTTAAAGAAATTATCCAATCTGTTTTAAACCATGGTTTTTATAATATAATTCTGTTAAACAGCCATGGTGGTAATCAGGGCATTATGCAGGTCATTATTGAACAGCTTGGATTTGCGAACCCGCACGCTCATATTTTAGGTGCATCCTGGTGGAATGTAGCAAAAGAAGAACTACTGAAGATCACAGAAACAAGTTTTGGTGGCACAGGCCATGCCTGCGAATTTGAGACTTCACTGATGAAGGTTATTGCACCGCATTTAGTTCAGGAATCACTGATCAAAGAGGGAGCCAATGTGTTTGCATTTCCTTCGGTTGACGGAGATTTGTTAACCGGCCCAAAAATTTCTTTCTACCGTACCATGAAGGAGTTGACACCCAACGGTGTTTTCGGAGATCCGACATTCGCATCGGCAGAAAAGGGTGTTCGTATTGGCGAAGTGGTCACAGCTGGATTAAAGCAATTGGTAATGGATATTTATAAGCTGAAGGGCAGAAAATATATAAAATCCTGATTTTTTTGGAATTTTAAGATAAGGGTCATTTGCCAGAAGCAAATGACCCTTATCTTATCGAACCATTATTCTTCAGATTTATTTTTAAGTGACATCAGCAGGGTATAGGCACCTTTTGTCACTATTTCTTTGTCGGCAAAGGCAGTACTATTGATCACTTCTGCATATTTATTCTCTTTTACACCGGTTTCAATAGCCTTCATTTCAAATTCCATTCCTCCCTTTTTAATAAATACATAATCCAGACCTTCGAAACTAACAATTGCTTCTTCCGGAATAGCAAGGGTTTCATGGCTTTTTATTTCAATCTCAGCATTCATATACATTCCCGGTACTAAGGATTTGTCAAAATTTTCAAAATGACAATGTACCTCAGCAGTTCGTTCCTCACTGAGATCTCCGGTTATCAGGCTAATTTCACAAGGATACTTTTTATCAGGCTGATTATTGGTATAAGCCATTAATTTTTGTCCTTTAGAAAGTTTAGCAAGATCTTTCTCAAATATTTTCAGGTTTAAATGTATGTCTGAAGGATCGATAATTTCAAAAAGTATATCCGACGGATTTACAAAGCGGCCAATATTGACATTCACTTTCGAAACTACACCACCAATAGGCGAATACAGAGGAACGGTTCTTGAAATTTTATTCTCAGTAATATTGTTTGGATTAATATTGATCAGGCGCAGTTTTTGGGCTAGTGAGTTCAGGCTAATAGTTAAAGTACTATAGTCCATCTGAGCCTGCTGAAAGATCTTATCGCTGCTTGCTTTGCTTTGATTTAATTCTCTTTGACGCTCCAGCTCAGCCTTACTAAATACCAGCTTCGATTTGGTGGTTAGGTATTCCTGCTGCAACTGTATGTATTGCTGATCTTCCATAATCGCGATAGTTTCGCCTTTTCTGACCTGCATACCAGGCAAAAGTCTTGTCGACTTTAAATATCCTCCCAATGGCATTGAAATAGATATCATGTTTTGGGGTGGAACATCTATTGTACCACTTGCCCTCAGTACAGAAGCAATACTTTTATTCTCCAGTTTACCGAGTACAATTCCTGCAGATTTGAATTGAGCCTCAGTCAGACTCACTGTATTTTGATTTGCATTTGCATCTGCCTTAACCTCTTCTGTCGGACTCTTGGTTCCACAGGCTGTTATTAATAAAATAGCAGATATTATTAGAATGTTCTTCATTTGATTTATTGTTTTGAGCTTAAATAATTTAGATTAATAATGCTTTCATTCAAAGCTTTTATGATATCCAGATAATTATTCCGGATCACAATCGCCTGGTTATTCAGCATTACCCAATCCAGATAATTGATGTCGCCGTTTATAAATTGTTTATCAGCCGTTTCACTGATTGTTTTTGCCTCAGGCAGGGAATTCTTTTCAAAATAATTGGCAGCCTCCAAATAGCTCTCATATTGTGATTGTGCACTTCTGTATTGATTTTCAATCGTTTGAAGCTGATTCTGATATGCATTATCAGCAATCATTTCACTTATTCTGGAAGCATTTACTCTTGCTTTCTGAGCACCTGCAAAAATGGGTATCCCAATTCCGATATGACCCGAATTAAAGCGTTTGGATTGGGAATATAGTATATTATCTGCACCGGTACCCTGTATACTGGTATTGAAATAGCCAAGACTTAAATCAGGAAGCATTTTCGATCGCTCCAGCCTTGTATTTGCTGCTGTGATTATTTTATGCTGGTCTGAAATTTTCAATAGGGGATGCTCTACTAAAGCCTGAAAAGATAT
>CAZGCG010000142.1:0-8640 GCA_964524205.1 uncultured Sphingobacterium sp.
GATACATATAGAGAGTTATAAGTATTAAGTTATAGGTTATAAGTAATTAATTCTACTGAAAACTTACAACTTAAAACCTACAACTTAAAACTAAAAAGATAATACAATGGCTAAGAAAGGCAACAGAGTTCAGGTTATTTTAGAATGTACCGAGCATAAGGAAAGTGGCATGGCTGGAATGTCTCGTTACGTAACCACCAAGAATAAAAAGAACACTACAGAGCGTTTGGAATTAAAGAAATTTAATCCAGTTCTAAGAAAAGTAACTGTTCATAAAGAAATTAAGTAATAAGTTATAAGTATTTAAGTTATAAGTATTACCCGATAGAACTTATAACCTACAACTTAAAACCTACACTACAACTCAAATAACATACAGAAATGGCAAAGAAAGTAGTTGCAACCCTGAAAACAGGTGCTGGTAAAGAATATTCAAAAGTTATCACAATGAATAAGTCGCCAAAAACCGGTGCTTACTCATTCAAAGAAATTATCGTTCATAACGATCACGTGAAAGACGCTATTGCAGGAATTAATACCTCTAAGTAATTTTCACATTGTATTAACAGAAGCCGCCCGCGTATAATCGTCGGGTGGCTTTTTTCATTATATAATTGTTATCCGCCCCGGCAGATTTCTTAAATTTGGCACCATGGGATTATTTGATTTTTTCAAGAAGAAAGAAAGCAACATACAGGAACAGGTAGAACTTGACAAGAGTCTGGAAAAGACCAAGGAAGGCCTTTTCACGAAGATTACAAAGGCTGTTGTCGGAAAATCAACCGTTGACGATGATGTACTTGATGAACTTGAAGAAATTCTGGTTAATTCGGATGTGGGTGTCCAAACTACATTAAAGATCATTGAAAGGATCCAGGCTCGTGTAGCCCGGGATAAGTACATCAATACTTCGGAACTGAATGAACTTTTACGTTCTGAAATCCAAAGCCTTTTATCAGAGAACAACAGCAACGATTTCAGAAATTTTGAATACGGTGATCATAAACCATATGTCATCATGGTGGTTGGTGTAAATGGTGTTGGCAAAACCACAACTATTGGTAAGCTGGCTCATAAATTGAAAATTGCCGGGAACAAGGTGGTTTTGGGTGCAGCCGATACTTTCAGGGCAGCCGCTGTAGATCAGCTAAAACTCTGGGCAGAACGGGTAAATGTACGAATCGTTGCTCAGCCAATGGGCTCTGACCCCGCATCTGTTGCATTTGACACCCTGCAATCGGCTGTTGCCAATGGCGATGATGTAGCAATTATTGATACAGCCGGCCGTCTGCATAACAAAGTTGCTCTGATGAATGAGCTAACCAAGATCAAACAGGTGATGCAGAAAATCGTACCGGGAGCTCCACATGAAATCCTGCTTGTACTGGATGCATCCACCGGACAAAATGCAATTGAGCAATGCAAACAGTTTACCCAGGCAACTGAAGTAAACGCATTGGCACTAACCAAATTAGACGGCACAGCAAAAGGCGGAGTCGTGATCGGGATATCTGATCAGTTTAAAATTCCGGTGAAATACATCGGTGTGGGTGAAGGAATAGATCATCTGCAATTATTTAATAAGAAAGAGTTTGTCGACTCCCTTTTTAAATAATCAGAGAAGCAAAGAATGAAGACTAAAATTAGCACAAAACCTACCCCGGTAAAGCCGAGGGTCAATGTAATAACACTGGGTTGTTCAAAAAATATTCATGATTCTGAAGTCCTGATGGGCCAGTTAAGAGGCAATCAGATGGATGTTGTTCATGAAGCCGATTCCCTTCGTAAGGATGACATCATCGTGATCAATACCTGTGGCTTTATTGATAACGCGAAACAGGAATCGATCGATACAATCCTGCAATACAGCGAGTTAAAAGACCAGGGCAAGATTTCTAAGCTTATCGTAACCGGATGTCTTTCTGAGCGATACAAGCCAGAGCTTGAAGCCGAAATCAAAAATGTGGACTCCTATTTTGGAACAAACGATCTCCAACAACTTTTGAGTTCGGTGGGCGCTGATTACAAACATGAACTTTTAGGAGAACGCCTGCTGACTACCCCATCACATTTTGCCTATTTTAAAATTGCTGAAGGATGTAACAGACCCTGCTCCTTTTGTGCAATTCCACTCATGAGGGGGAAACATGTTTCCAAACCGATTGAAGATTTAGTAAAAGAAGCCAAATTCCTCGCGAAGAATGGCACCAAGGAACTGATCTTAATTGCTCAGGATCTGACTTATTATGGTCTCGACCTCTATAGCAAACGAAATCTTGCCGATCTGCTCCGCAATCTGTCGGATGTTGATGGAATTGAATGGATCAGACTTCAGTATGCCTATCCTTCGGGTTTCCCGATGGACATTCTGGATGTGATGAACGAACGTTCCAACATCTGCAATTACCTGGATATGCCTCTTCAGCACATCAGCGATTCGATGCTGAGCTCAATGCGCCGTGGAATCACAAGGCAAAAGACAATAGATCTGGTTAATTCAATTCGTGATAAAGTGCCTGATATCGCGTTGCGTACAACCCTGATCTGCGGTTATCCCGGAGAAACGGAAAAAGACTTTGCAGAAATGAGAGACTGGGTTACTGAAACCCGCTTCGACCGCTTAGGATGCTTCACCTATTCGCATGAAGAAAAAACGCATGCCTACGAACTTATTGATGATGTTCCTGAGGAAGTAAAGCAGGAACGTGTGGAAACGATTATGGGCATTCAGCAGGAAATTTCATTCGATATCAACCAGGACAAAGTTGGTAGTACTTACAAAGTGCTGATTGATAAAAAAGAGGGTAACTATTTAACAGGAAGAACCGAATATGATTCGCCAGAAGTAGATAATGAGGTTTTAATTGATGCCAGAATTAGTTATGCCACTCCGGGAAGCTTTGTTAAGGTAAAAATCGACCGTGCCGAAGATTTCGATCTGTATGGTCAGATTGTCAAAATTTAGATCAACAAAGAGGAATTCATTAATTTCCCCTAATTTCGTTTTGATGAAGGCAACTTATATTGATTACAGTGAAACCAGGAGCTTTTCGGAAGGCCTGATCCGCTATCTGAACAATGAAGCGGAATTAAATTCCTTCCAATCATATAGCCCCAACCTTCAGGGATTCAATGAGTTATTAGCCTCGAAAAATAACAATTCGAACAGAGAAGTTCTGGTTGAGGTTTTAAGGGAGCAATATTCTAAATTACCTCAGCCCTGTAATGAGCAGGTAAACTCAAATATTAGCCTGCTGCTTCAAAAGAATACTTTCACTGTTTGTACAGGTCATCAGCTCAATATTTTTACAGGTCCATTATATTTCATTTTTAAGATCGTCACTGCGATAAACCTTGCAAAGGATTTAAAATCCAACTTTCCGGATAAAAACTTTGTACCTGTGTACTGGATGGCTACAGAAGATCATGATTTTGCAGAGATCAATCATACTTACATCTTGGGAAAGAAGATCAGCTGGGAACTGGATGCTGCAGGAGCCACCGGCAGATTAGCCACCAAAGGGATAGAAAAAGCAGTTCTCGAATATCTCGCAGTTCTGGGAATTTCAGAATATGCTGATGAATTGGGTAAACTGATTAGCTCTGCATATACCGGCAGTAAAAATCTGGCTGATGCTAGCAGACAACTGGTCAACTCCCTTTTTGAAGATTATGGTTTGGTAATTCTGGATGCAGATGACAGAAGGTTAAAGAAAGAATTTTCAGAAATAATTGCAAAGGATATCACCGGACAGCACAGCTTCAGAACCATCACTGAAACTAATAAAAAGCTAGCAGAAAAAGGTATAGAAGCACAGGTAAATCCTAGAGAGATCAATTTTTTCTACCTGCAGGATGGTTTGAGGGAACGAATCGTTTTTGAAGAAGATCTATACCGTGTATTAAATACAGAGATCAGTTTTAGCAAGGAAGAATTATTAAAAGAGATCCAGGATTTTCCTGAACGCTTTAGTCCGAATGTTGTGATGCGCCCCCTTTATGAAGAAGTAATTCTTCCGAATCTGGCCTATATTGGTGGAGGGGCAGAAATTATTTACTGGCTGCAGCTAAAACAAAATTTTGACTATTTCGGTGTTGACTTCCCAATTTTACTTCTTCGGAATTCTGCGATATTCGCTTCCCTGAATCTGGAAACGAAACTAAACCGGCTTGATCTTAATATAAAAGATATTTTTAAAAATTCTGAAGAGCTAAAAAAAGAATGGGTATTCAGCCATACTGAGCACAGCCTTAATTTACATGATGAATGGCAGGAGCTCAGTTCCATTTTTGAAAAGATAAAATTGCGTACTTATAAGATCGACCCAAGTCTGGGGCCAAGTTCTGAGGCAGTAAAGTCAAGATTACAAAAAGCTGTTAAAAATCTGGAAGCTAAATTAATTAAAGCCGAGAAGAGAAATTTTAGTGATGCCCTTTCCCAGATCGATGTAATCAAATCAAAGCTTTTTCCAAATGGCGGATTACAGGAACGGTCTGAAAACTTCGGTCTATTCTATGTGAAGTATGGTAAAGGTTTTATAAAAACCCTTATTGAGAACTTCAAACCTCTTGATCTGAAATTTACGATATTAGAAGAGTAGATTAGATACATGACCTATCATACCTTTACCGAAACTAAGCTGCGGGATTTCACAAGATCTATTTTCCTGAAAATGGGCTGTTCTTCAGAGCATGCAGATCTGGCCGCTGATGTACTCATCAAAGCAGATCTTCGCGGTATTGACTCACATGGGGTGGCAAGGCTAACCGGCTATGTTCGCCTATGGGAAAAAGCCCGGATCAATCCCAAACCGGAGATCAAAATAGTTCACGAAACTCCAACTACAGCCACTATTGACGGGGATGCAGGCCTGGGTCTTGTTGTAGCTCCTTTTGCGATGAAAGTGGCTATTGACAAAGCAGAAAAATATGGATCAGGCTGGGTATCTGTCAGGAATTCCAATCATTTCGGAATTGCTGCCTATCACACTATGATGGCTGTTGAGAGGGATATGATTGGATTTGCGATGACCAATGCAAGTCCGCTGGTAGCACCAACCTTTGCCAATGAACGAATGCTGGGGACTAACCCGATGTGCTATGCTTTCCCTGCCGGAAAATATCCCCCTGTAATTGTAGATATGGCAACCTCAGCAGCGGCCAATGGTAAACTGGAAATTGCACAGCGTACAGGTAAGCCTGTTCCTGAAGGCTGGATACAGGATGCAAACGGACAGTCGTCAACAGATCCACATGAATTAAAAAAAGGCGGTTCTCTATTGCCTCTGGGAAGCGACAGGGAGCACGGTAGCCATAAAGGCTTCGGACTAAGCGCAACGGTAGATATTCTCTCTGCAGTGCTCTCAGGTGCCAATTACGGCCCATGGGCACCTCCTTTTGTCGCATTCATGGAACCATCAGACAATCCGGTTGGTTTGGGATTAGGTCATTTTTTAGGTGCCATGCGCGTTGATGGCTTCCGGCCGGTTGAGGAATTCAAAACTCATCTTGACAATTGGATAGAACGTTTCAGCTCAGCAAAACCAATCACTGAAGACCAGAAGGTAATTATTCCTGGTGAACCTGAGCTAATTGCAGAAAAAGAGCGGCAAAGCAATGGTATTCCTCTAATTGATGAGGTGTGCAATGATCTGAATGGCCTTGCAGATAAATTGGGAATCAGCAGACTCAGCTGATGATCGCCTGAATTTCTATATTCAAGCCTCTCAATCATTAAAATATGTTAAACATTCAGGGATGTATGGTTAAAAAGTTCATTTAATCTATATTCGCATATATGATTCAATTCAAGATGAAAGTTTACCGTTCATTAATTATTGCTCTGTTATTTATTTTGCAGGCCGGTCAACTGTTCGCACAGGACACAATAAGTTTAAAGACTATAGTAGACCGATCCCAGAAGCTGATTCAGGATTATCCTTCAGAAAAAGTTTATCTGCATTTCGACAAACCCTATTATGCTGTCGGAGATACCATCTGGTTTAAAGCTTATGTTGGTACAGGCCAGGATTTACCCTCCGACCTTAGTAAGGTTTTATACGTGGATATTATCTCAGAAAATGACACCCTGGTCAGATCTATGAAACTGCCGGTGGTTAATACTTCAGCATACGGCAGTATCACCCTTGACCCATCTGTCTACAAATCAAGCAATTATAGAATCAGAGCCTATACCTATTGGATGCTGAATTTCAGTGATGAATATTTCTTTACTAAAAATATCAAAGTTGGAAATGCAATTAACAGGAATATCATTACTAATATTTCACTCAGTGGCCAGAATCCGGACAGCTCACCAACAATAACAGCAAACATTTTATATAAAGACCCCGAAGGAAAGCCATTTGCGAATAAAAAGATAAGCTGGAGTCTGATTTCGAAATTTGAAACCATAGCCCGGGGAAGGGAAACAAGCAATGCAGAGGGAATGGTTTCTTTAAAATTAAGTGCGGGTCAGAAAGCAGCTTTAGATACCGGAATACTTGAGACGGTACTTGAAGCAGAAACCGGAAAACTGATTACTTCTCAATTCCCGCTAAAAAATTCGTTTTCTGAAGCTGATTTTCAGTTTTTTCCTGAGGGAGGGGATTTAATTGAAAATGTAAGCAGCAAGGTAGCATTCAAAGCTGTTCAGGAAAAAGGCCTGGGGCTTGATGTTAAAGGAGAGATAGTTGATAATACTGGAAAGGTAATCAGCAGCATTCAATCAAAGCATCTGGGAATGGGTTCCTTTACCCTTCTACCCGAAAGTGGTAAAACCTATAAAGCCAACCTCAGCTTTTCAAATGGAATCAAGAAAACTATTCCCCTGCCACAGGCTAAAGCATCCGGAATTGCCATATCTGTTGTTAGTTCAACAGCTTCGAATATCATTTTGCAGCTTTCAAGTAATCCGGCCTTTTTTGCCCAAAACCGGGATAAGAATTTCTACCTGATAGCCAGAAGTAAGGGTGTAATCTGTTTTGCGGCACAAACCAATTTAGCAACTATGAGCATTGGGGCCTCTATAGCAAAAAACAAGTTTCCAACCGGAATTGTACAGATTACCCTGTTCACAAATAAAGGTGAGCCATTAACCGAACGCCTGATATTTGTCAATCAAACAGATGTTTCAAGCCTGAGCATAAACACCGATAAAAAGGTTTATGGCTCAAGACAGCCGGTAAAAATGAATATCAGTGCTAAAACAAGAAATACTCCCGTTGAAGGAAATTTCTCACTTTCGGTTATTAATGAATCCAAAGTCCCGCATTCTGAAGATGAAGAAACAACTATTCTGAGTTCCTTTCTGATTTCTTCAGAATTGAGAGGATATATTGAAAAGCCCAATTACTATTTCAATCAGACCAATGAAAAAAAGCTGGCAGATCTTGATTTGCTGATGCTTACCCAGGGATACCGCAAATTCTCATATGAAGATATCATCAAAGGCAGGGAGCCTGTGATAAGTCTTCTTCCTGAGCAGGGAATTGAATTTGCAGGAATTTTGCGTACATCGAACGGCATGCCGGTCTCCAAAGGCAGTTTGAAGCTGGTAGTTCCGGAAAGTAAGTTCTACGCCGAAACCACAACCAATCTGAAAGGGGAGTTCAAATTTGAAAAAGTAGTGATTACTGATTCAGCAGAAGCTACTATCAGTGCAAGAAGTTCAACAGCAGCGCGCAACATGATGATCATGCTGAATGGAACAGCCTTCCCAACAATCAGCAAAAATGTCAATGGTCCGGATGAAGAACTTAACATTGACAGTGCTTTGGCAACTTATCTCGATAATAGTAAAAGGCAATATTTTTTGGCAACTCAAATGCTTCAGGAGGTCGTAGTGAAGGCTACAGCGATAAAAAAAGCCAGCCATTTGGATCATCCTGCTCTTTCAGGCCTTGGTGCTCAGCCCGATCATTTAATTGACAGCGAACGCTTTAAAGGTTGTCCGATCTTGCTTACCTGTCTGCAAACAGCAGCAACGGGGCTTACTTTTAATGATAATAATTTTTACGTGACCAGGGTCTATAACTCCGGGCTTAGGGTGCCCGTGCAGATATTTTATAATGGGATGCCTGTTGATGCTAACTATCTGAACAATATTAACCCTGCTGATGTTGACAATATCGAGATCTTCCTGAAAGATGAGTTAGGAATGGTGAACCGCATGTATAATACCAATGGTGTATTAGTTATAAACTCTAAAACTGTACCTACAGGCAAGCCAGTGAGTGCTGAAGACCTGAAAAAATTATTTCCTCAGAATAACGTTTTGACTTTCAACCCTCAGGGATATATCAAAAAGAGGGAGTTCTATTCACCTAAATATTTAAGTCCGGAAAGCCGAACCGCGGGATCAGACCTTCGCAGCACTGTGTACTGGAACCCAAGAATCTTCACAGACAAGGCTGGGAATATGGCAGTTGAATATTATAATGGAGACAATAAAGGTACTTATAAAGCAATCGTAGAGGGCACTGATATTGATGGGAATCTCTCAAGGTTTATTTACCGGTATAAGGTTGAGTAAGGCTTGATTTGAGATTATAAGTTTTAGGCAATTGTATTTATATGACCCGGAAAGGGTCAAATGTTTATAGCATTTGGTTAGCACGGAAATCCCGACCCCGAAGGTGG
>CAZGCG010000143.1:0-8628 GCA_964524205.1 uncultured Sphingobacterium sp.
TAATGGATACAAAAGATTGACAGCTTCTTTGAGGTCGCTTTTGATTTGATCATACCCTTCCTGCACACTGGATCTGACTGTTTTGGTATTTATGTCTGCATTGAGCCTGATTGAAATACCCGGGTCATTTGCAGCAGTTTGCAAATTATATGGCCTGGAAAATACGATATGGAGGTCGTAAAAAGCTTTGGCCCGGTGAAAAAGTGCCTGACCCCGGGTGTTATTCCATTCGGATTGCCGGTTTGCATTCAGCTTCAATTTTTCCAGCCCTTCCAATACCACATTGCTGATAAAAATCTGGTTGTAGCAGTTGTTCCACTGGAGCACTTGCGTAGTCCCAACAAAGATTTCAGGCTGCCATGAATAAATATTTCGATCCAGTAGCGGGAAGGAACTAAAAACCGAATTGCTGACAAAAATATCGTCAGAAGAGGCTTCTCCTATTGCCGTATAATTGGTATTCAAAACGGAGTTGTTTAAAAGCAGTTTCATGTCCTCGAGTGTTTGAGGAACAATTGTTGAACTATCAGATTTGGCATCCAGCCAGTCTTTTTTGCAAGCGGAAGTCAGTAGAATGATTCCGGCAATCAGCGGATATATATGTTTTTTCATCTGTTTATTTTTTAAGTTAAATACTGTTTTATGGAGCTTGTTTAATTCCCCCTGTTTTATAGGGTTGCTCTGAGTCCGAATGCGATGGATCGGTTGAGCTTCATATCCAGATAATCAGGGTCAATTCCTTGCTTATTTGCTGTCCATACTAAGCCTCCATTATTGAGATAAATAAACATGGACAGTTTTCGAACAGGCAATTTGGTCCACTGCTTATTTGTTAGATCATAGCTCAGGTTAATATCCTGAAGCCTGATATTGTCGCCTTTTTCGACCAGAATCTCAGCATTTCTGTAAAAGTTGTCTCTTGCACTATTATTATCTGCCGGAAAAGCGGGAACAGAAGTAAAGGCTTCATCTCCGGCTTTTTGCCAGCGTAATGCATAATCGCTATGACTTCGACCGGTAGTAAATAAGGTACTGTATTCAATAGAACGCCTTTTGAAATAATAGCCAAAGCGGTAGGTGATATTTGCCGAGATGGTAAATCCTTTTAAACTAAATGAATTTCTTAAGGCACCAAAAACAGGTGGCAAAGCTCTTCCGTGAAATACAAGGCTATCGACGGTTTGTCCGGATGAAGAGTTCAATAATGAATAATTCATACTTGGAACTCCCTGGACATATCCCATCGGATTTCCTGTGTTAGGATCTAATCCTGCCCATTGTTTACTATAAATTCCAAATAGAGGCTTACCGGGAGTAGGAGAGAACGAAGACTGACTTCCTGTGAGGCTGGCATCAGCCATATAAGAGGCGAAAGTCGGGCTAATGGCATAACTTGTAACCTCATCTCTTGTATAACTGAATAAAAGGTTACTTTCCCATCTGAGCCTACTATCGAGATTTATACTATGCAGCTCAAGATCCACCCCACTGCCTTTCATATTGGCTACATTACCCCGGAAGGATGATTGACCGGAAGTTGGATCGAGAGGGCTTTGACCTATCAGATCTATTCCTTTTTTACTATAGTACTCTAAATTCCCGTTAAGCCTTCCATTCTTACTGCCGAATTCAATACCTAAATTCAATATGCCGGTTTTTTCCCATCTCAGGTTCGGATTGGGTGGGTTATTAATATTTGCGGCAGGTAAGCCATTTTGGTTGTTTCGGGTAAAGTTTGCCGTGGTTAAGGCAGTCACTGTTTTATCAATATTCCCATTATAACCATAGGTGACTTTTAACCTGAGAATCGGAAGAAAATCAAATTTGTAAAACTCCTCAGATGCCAGATCCCATTTAAGACCGGCTGACCATAGTGGTACGGCTCTTTGATTGCTGCTGACCCCAAAATGGTTTGACTGATCGATTCTGCCGCTCGCTGAAAAGATGTATTTGCTATTTAAAGTATAAGCAAGGTTAGTAAAATACGACCTAAACCGATTAAGTGTCGCAGAGATAGACGGATCAGATGAAATCAATCCGTTGCCATTAGGAGAAAGTGGAAAGGAAGTAGTAGGATTTACCGCAACAGAGGACCCCAGATTCGGATCATAACCAAATACCCGATTGCTGTTAGCTACAGTCTCAATCTCTCTTATTTCTATTCCGGCCAGTGCATTGATGGAATGATGTTTGAAATTATGATTGTAATTTAGTTGCGCCCGTCCATTATGGCTATCAAGATTTGATCGGCTAAGGTCGAGTATGCCTCCGACAGGAATATTCCTGATTATGTCGTTAGCACTTTTACTGGTATATCGGTTAATCAGGTTCCGGGTATAGTAAGAATCTATACTATTCATGGAATTACCATTTTCCCATTGGCGCTGAAACTGATACTTGATATCTGTACTGAATAATTTCCCGAGTTGATATCTGAGCCCGGTTAACAACCTGATATCATTACCCTGCACTCGCTGGCCAGGCAATTCCAATTCCTCCAATGGTCGAAATTGCCAGTCCAGGTAACCTTGCGCGAAAGCCTCCTCCTTGTAGGAATTACGGTAATCTTTGGTAATGCTCAGCGGATTTTCATTCTCATCAATCAGGCGGGTGTAAGGATATAGAACCCTGCCAGACGGGCCTCCGGTTACGAGTTCCTGTAGCGTGTTATTTTTATTATAATTAGTCTGGCTAAAGTTTAATGAGGCGTTAAGCTGCAAGCCTTTTACCGGCCGAAAGACCTGGCTGGTATTCAAAGTCAGACGTGAAAAATCATTAGCAATTGCATTAGATAAATTATTATCGAAACCTGCCGAATAATAATAAGTATGATCCTCAGCCCCTCCCCTCAAACTGAGTGCGCTCTGAATGTTGGTGCCTTTGCGATACATCAACTCAGCAAGATCGTTCCGCAGATCATACCCTCTGAGTACATTTATCCTGCTTTCCATTTCTGAATTGCTAATAAGTCCCTTTTTGTTACGATCCAGTAGTTCTACGACTTCAGATATTGGCGGGCGAGTAGTGGTATTATTCAGATCAGCGTTATAAAACCCCCGCTGAAACAGGATAATTTCTGTATCAATAAAATCGGAGGTAGTTATTCGTGGCTGATAGAACTGGTCAGGCTGCTGCATCCGGGTAAGGTTGGAATGAAATTCTGTTGTTAAGGGCTGGCTGAGGCTTCCTTTTTTCGTATTGATCACTATAACACCATTACCGGCTCTTGCACCCCAGATCGAGGCAGCAGCAGCATCCCTTAAAATGCTTATGTTTTCAATGTCATTTGGATTGATGTTATTGATGTCGCCTTCATAGGGGAAATTGTCCAGCACAATCAAGGGCTGATCATTTGCAAATATGGTACTCCGGCCCCTGATGCTCAGTTTGGAAGATCCGCTTCTTTCATCAAACAGCAGTGAAGGAGTAATTCCTTTCAGGCGGCTGATCACATCAGTAGAAACCTGCCGGTTAAACAGCTCTTTACTGACGCTTGCAAAAGATCCTGTAGCCCGTTCCTGCGGGATCTCCTGATATCCGGTGCTGACCATCACTTCTTCCAGTTGCCTGCTATCCGGTAACAGAGTGACATTGATTTCATTTCCTTTACCGGCTACCGGAATTTCCTTTGGCAGGTAGCCTATAAAGCTTATCAGGAGTATCGCTCGAGCGGGTGCCTCGCTGAGGCTGAAATGGCCATTTGCATCGCTTATTCCTGTAATTTTACTATCTTTTACTCTGATGGATGCACCCACTAGCCCCTCTCCTTTTTCATTTGTTATTATTCCGGAAATTATAATTGCAGATTTTGCAACAACAGGAATTTCCTGGGCAAAACCGTTCAGTACAGACCAAAGCGTGGCCAGTACGATAGTTAGTATCGTTTTTTTCATTTAATTATTTGGTTAGTGATTTAAGAAAAGTCCCGGCTTCCGCCGGGATGACAGCCGGGATCGCCAGGACTATTGTTGTCATTCTGGCGTGTCACACTGACGATCCCGACAATTGTCGGGACCAGTGTCACTCCGGATGCCTCTTAAAAGAAGCAAAGAGATCTTTAGTTGAAACCTGGTCCTGATAGGTATCCTCCATGCCTTCATGGTTCTGAACATGCTTCAGCTTTTCCTGCAGCTCATAAAGTGCAGGCAGCACTTCCTCCAAAGCTTCGAAATAATCGAGCAGATGTTTTTTGGTTATATTACTCAGTAAGGCATAGTTTCCACTGATTAGAGTAGTTAAAGAACGGCATAGCAGTTCATCACTTTTTCTCAGGGTATAAGATGTGCAGAAGTTTCGTAGACTGCGCATCGCAGTTTCCTTAGTTTTTTCTCTTTTGGTTTTAGAGTCCATATTTCTGCTAAAATTTTTGGTATAATAAAAGTATGTATATGGGAAGACATACACAAATTTATTACAAAATAGTTTGTAAAATATTATTATATCTGATTCCTCAATTTGTTATGTGGGAAAATACGTGGATGATAATTCTGCAAAGCAGATTGGAGAAAAGATCAGGAAATACCGTAAGGAGAAGGGCTACAGCCTTGATGACGTATCTTTAATGACTGGTCTGAGTATCAATACGCTTTCTTCGATAGAAAACGGAGGGAATACTTATGTTAGTCATTGTATTGCGATCTGCCAGGCCCTGGAATTAAAACCGTCCGAACTTTTTGATATTCAGGTTGATCTTAAACCCCGCTATGAATTACCCCCTGCGAGGCGAAACAGGGCCCTGACAACTTTAAGGGTCAATAAGCTCTATGAAACCGGGTTTTTTACTACCCCACGATTTGTAGAATCAGTTGTTGAAGAGCTTGCAGTGAATTACGGTGTTCAGGTGGATTCTTCAGAAATTTCCACTGCTCTCAAAAAACTCAATGATGACGGGAAACTTACATTTTCCAAATCGGGGAGAAGGAATTTGTATGTGGTGAGGGAGGACTAGGGGGATTTGAAAATGAGCAACCCGATAGCTATCGGGTTTGAAAATGGGAAGGGTACTTCATTTGAAACTATCCTTCTGTCTTTATTCCTAGCTCTTTGTTCTTTGATCCATTTGATTTGTCGATTTGTCGATGGGAAAAGGACTTACGAAATCACTTAGGCGAGCGGAAAGTAGATTTCGTCAGTCACAAACATTAAATTTGTCTATTTGAGTATTGAGCATTTTGTACCGATTGTCATTCAGAGGAGCCAACTGTTTATTTCGATTTACTAAAATTATAAGGCGACGAAGAATCTCATCACGGCGAGTAGGAAATTTTGCTGAAGAAGGATCTATTTCTCTTCTTGCGTGCTACACTTAAAAATCTTAGTGTCTGATAATTAAAGGAGCTGTTCAAACATTTTTAGGGCCTCACCCTGTGTACAGAACTGCAAGCTTCAAGGCTAGAGCTGCCCTCTCCGAAGGAGAGGGTTTAAAGTTTATGCGAGGATAATTTGTCGATGGGAGGAATGAGCAATCCAATAGCTATCGGGTTGAGTAAAGACTTACGAAATCACATAGGCGATAGGTAAGTTGATTTCGTCAGTCGCAAATGAGGGTATGATTTGTCAATGAGAGCTCGAAAGGCTATCGGGTTGTCTGTTTGCCGATAGGAGGAGTGAGCAAATCTGAAACCAATTGCAGGGAAATAGGAAATATAAAAATTGGTTGGTATTTTGCCAACTAATTTTTATATTTGTATTGTAATGTCGAATTAAAACCTAAAGCATGAAAAAATTCAAAATTGAATTCAAAGAAATCACTAAGCCACATGGTTATTATTTATTTAAGAAAGTTGCAGGAATTCGCCCGCAGGCACGGAGATTCAGCTAAAAGCCTTTCAGTCTGGAAAACTATTGCAGAAAGGGCTAAATGGCAACAAAGTACGGATATACTTAAAAGCTTTCCGAATGCTAAAACTATAAAAGGTAACAGGGCCCGTTTTAAAATTGTGGGAAACAAGTACCGCCTAATCGTCGAGGTGGATTATGCCGACGAAATAGTAGAGATAAGGTTCATAGGAACCCATTCTGAATACGATGAAATTGACGCTGAAACTATCTGATCAGATGTGGGTTTAAAGTCAAGGTTCAAGGAGATAAAAGATGATTACAAAACCACAATGGTTTTTAATAGAATCTGAGCAAGGCTACCAGGAAGCCATTGCCAGATATGAGGAAATTAAGTATGCGCCGGCAGGCTCAGATGAACACAAAGAAAAGCTGTTACTGGTGCATCTTATTTCTGAATATGAAAGATTGTTATGGGATCTGCCGGAAGCAGACCCTGTAGAATTAATTAAAATCAGAATGGAAGATTTTGGATATAAGTCTTCTGATCTGGCAAAAGAATATGGCGATAAAGGAACTGTGAGTAAAGTTCTGAATTACAAACAAACCCTTTCAATCACTATGATAAGGAAATTCAGTCTGTTATTAAATATTCCTATAGAAGCCCTTATTAAAGAATACGAGTTGAAAAAGGGAAGTTCTGCTATCGGGTAGTTTCAGTATTCTCCTTTGGTCTTTGATTGAGGCAAGACATTTATGGGCATGGCAGTAAGATAGGGTATTGAGTAAATTAGAAATGGGTTGCAATTTGTCGATTGCAGGGAAATTAGCAACACCATAGCCTCCGATTTAGAATGAGCAGGATCTGGCTTTGTGTTAGAGCTTATCAATCATTAAAAACTTCATTTAAGCTTATTTTGACTTAGCAGAAGCTGAATTTCATTTAGACTATAAAATTCCTTTCGCCGAATGTATATTGGGTGTATACAGCCATCTTTTTTCAGCCGATAAATGGTCGAATCGCTGATGTGGTACTTCTGCATTATATCATATCGGTCTAAGAGTTGATCTTTTTGCAATTCAACACGGGTGTACCATGCAAGTTGTTCATCCCGCATTTGCTTTAAAATACTGCAGCTTTCTTTAAGCTGGTCCAGGATTGTTGTTTCAAACGCATTAAGTTCTGATCTTCTCATGGCAAAAAGAATGTCAGCTAATTTCCTTTATTCATTTCAAAATAACGGTGACATTGTAATTTTCCTTCGATACGGTCTGAAGAAGAACTCGATAGCTGCAATCTTATCAAGCTGGATTGACAAAAATTATCAAAAAACTAAATCCGCAAAAGGAAGAATTGATAAGAGGGCTTCAAACCCTCTTAATCAATTTCCGTTTATGAACTATGGGACAGTATCTGTTAGATCCCAGCTTCCACTGCAGCCGCGACACTCTTTTAACTTTTCTTTCACTCTTTTATCCGGGCTTGGGAGATCGTCCTTTGCACAACTGCTAAACAGTACTAATATCATTGTCGCTATGCAGAGTTTAGCTTTAAACAGCATTCTTGCCGACACATAAAAATTCCTAACATGACTTCTACTGAAGCCAATTTTTAATCGTTTCATTTTCCTGAATTTTAAGATGAATACTAATTACCGGCCTGAAGGATAGCGCTATTTTCCTGCCCTCTTTCGATAAAAGTATAGTAAATCTTTTCACGTAAGGAGTGCTGACGGGGATAGATTGCATTTGACGGAGGTATGAAGGAAATTGACCGGTTAAGTTCTATTAAGCTAAAAATTGACCGGTATAAATCCGATGTTGAATGCACTGCAAGACATGTCAGGTCTAAGAAAGCGTGGGGGATAGTGAATTTGAAAATGATGGACTATTGAGCTCGTTTGTGATGGTTGTCATTCAGAGGAGCGAACTAGTTTCTGAATTTGTAGAAAATGTGAGGCGACGAAGAATCTCAATCCTATGAGTATGAAATTTAGCTGCAGCAGGATCTATTTCTCTATTCTTGCGTGATTTGTTTGTAGATTATAGTGTTATAATATTAATGGTGTGGTTCAAGCATTTTTAGGGCATCATCCTTATTACGGAGCAGTTGATTCCATGGTCATCCTGGCCCTCTCCGTTAGAGAGGGTTTGTAGATTTTGCAAGTATAATTCCAATTAAGTACTTAATCAATCAAGTAGGATACCCCAGACAACAGATAACCAATTCCAGCTAACAATCTGGCACAGATACCTATCTTTTGTTCTCCCATTACCAATGCTTTTATTATTTTCGCTGCTTGATTAACATTTAACATTCAGAATAACCGAATCAGGAATTTGTCAGTGGGAAAATTGTCGATGCATCATTTATTGATCAATTGTTCACTGGTTATGATTTTGATTTGATGATTCATCTCGATGCGGAATCGTATGTTAATTGCTTTATTTAAACAAATACTATATGAGAATAGCGGTTATAGGAACCGGATATGTCGGTCTGGTGACTGGGACTTGTCTAGCAGAAACGGGTAATAATGTGGTTTGTGTAGACATCAATGAAGAGAAGGTGACTATGATGAAGTCAGGTCAATTACCTATTTATGAACCGGGATTAGATGTCCTTTTTCACAGAAATATTGATCAGGGCAGGTTAAAATTCACTAATAATCTGGCGGAAGCTATAAGTGGTGCTCAGATTATTTTTCTTGCCTTACCTACCCCTCCGGGTGGAGATGGTTCGGCTGATCTGAGTTATGTGCTTGGGGCTGCAAAGGATATTGCATTTTTGATTCGTGATTATAAAGTTATTGTCACAAAATCCACAGTGCCGGTTGGAACTGCTGATAA
>CAZGCG010000144.1:0-8602 GCA_964524205.1 uncultured Sphingobacterium sp.
TTTCTTAATTTATTAATTACTTTTGTTACACAAAGTAACTAATAATAGTTTATAAATGTAACAGGTTACCTTTTGGTAACAATAAAATTTGCAGTAACAAAATGGTAACTAAAGCAAAAAAAATAAGTGAAATTAATTGTCCGGTTGCAGCTACACTTCAACTTATTGGGGGTAAATGGAAGCCTATCATAATGTACTGTTTAAGGTCAGAAACAAGAAGGTTTGGTGAAATAGGTGCAAGAATACCTGCTATTTCAAGAAAGGTTTTAACCGAACAGTTGAAGGAACTTGAGCAAGACAATTTAATAATTAGAAAACATTTCAAAGAGATTCCACCCAGAGTTGAATATTCGTTGACAGAACTTGGTAAGAGTATGGCACCTGTGTTTTTGGAAATAGAAAAATGGGGCTTGGAGAATATTTTAAATAAAAGATAAGTCAGTAATATTTTGTCTTTGATAGTTGTACAGTGTCGCTTTACAATGACCGCTAACGCTCAAGGCTTCAAGCTGTAGTGATTGAATGCACTTCGCCCGGCCTAAAACACTAAAGTAGTTAGAAAGGAGTAGGTTTCAAATAGTAGTAACCACTATAGCTCGGCGCGGTTGTTAGCTGCTGCCATCGTTTATCCAATTTGTTAAAATAATTCCCAGGAGCGTCGATAGAATTACGAGTATAAGGCTGTACAGCCAATGATCTTTTGCGAGTTCAAACAGTCCCTGTGGATTTATCCCATAAATGTCTTGAAGCCTTCGTGATTTGGTTTTTAAATCCTCTTCTGCGCTCAGCCTTAAAATATTCTCCATTACGTCCACTTTTGACAGTGTGGATTGGTGAAGTTTAACATATTCCTTGTTTTCGAATGCTTTAGCCTCGTCATCACCATTTAACCAATGCTTTGGAGAGATGTTGTTCATTTCTAAAATTGAAGGAAGTCGTGGATGATCAGCATATTCCTTGCCATACTTGTCCACTATTAATCTCGCGAGGTCAAACTTATTTTCATCCTTTATATCAACAGATTGAGCACCCAACACAGTCGCTCTAAACTTTAAAGCTTCAAATCCATAATTGATATCTCGCATATTCCAATGTATCCATCGGAAGTCCTTATGTTCCTTAACAAATTCAAAAAAATCTCTCAGCATATCTTTCTCAAGGGAATCATAATTTTCTGAAATATTATCTGCTAGAATTTTCCTAAGTTCTGCCACTTTATGAATAGAGAATGATTTAGTCTGCCCAGTGCTAAGATATTTGACAGCGATGGAAGTAATTCTGGGTGTTTTGCCGTCTTTTATATCGTAAAAACTCTCGCAGGAATAATGGATAATCAAAGAATGAGAACCATTGTCGTAAAAGCCGTTTATTACTTCTTTGGCCTTTCTGTGTGTTTTAATACGTCTTAGTGTTTTGCTCATTCGCGTTTTGTAGGCGTATTGTGGTTGCAGCTAACTTTTATATAATGAAGATAAAATTACCACAATCCCACCAATTCAATTAGCATTGTGGCAATATTATAATACTTATCCAAAAAAGGCCCCATCACCAGAGCCTTTTAGGATATTTTCAATTTATTACTTCAAATCCTTACTCCATGGCACCCCAGCCATCCCATTCAAATCCCAAACAATTCTTCCTGCCCTGATGGTCATTTCAGCCTGGAATTTTTTAGTTCCTTCCAATTTAAAGCCTGCTGCATCCAGGAATCCAAATTTGCCGTCGAGCACTTTGATCACTGCAATATCTGCAACAGAACCCTCACTCAGGTTACCCAGATCAGGTCGTTTAATAGCAGTAGCCGAACCCCAGCTTGCGCGCTGGATAATATCTTCAGTTTGCATGCCCATGTTAAGGTATTTCGACATCAGGTTAAGCATGTCTTTCATTCCCGAATTGACACTGTTGTGGTGCATATCGGTTCCGAAAGTATCAGGTGCAAGGCCTTGTTTTACTGAAGGCACAGCCTGGTTAAACCAGAAACCAACACCACCATGTCCCACATCAAATAGAATTCCTTTTTTGCGGGCATCCAGTACAAATTGGCGGACTTTTCCATTCTCATCTACCACCGGCATACGTTCTGAAACGTTTTCATAGGCATGGGTAATGATATCACCGGCTTTCATGTGGTTTAGCTGATCCTCAAGCGAGAACTCTGTAATATGGCATTCCACAAAAAGGGGACGATTATTGGCATGCGCCAATGAAGCGGCAGCATCAAATGGCTTCCAGTCCTTACCCGAATAATGTCCGATCTTTACACCAACGATATTATCCGCATATTTTTTGATGGTCTCATCTGCTTTTTCAATTTCCAGAGCCTTCATGTCTTCCTGTTCAGCAGCTGTACCCACCATACCCGGTGCAAATGCATTCAGATAGGCAAGTACACGCGTGCGGGAACGGTCGATGATTTGCTCTTTGAATAGGGGAAAGGTTTTATAACCCGATGTTCCGGCATCTACCACCGTAGTAATACCGGCACGGAAAGTAAAATCATCCGGTTTTACGCTGGATGAGCCATGCCCGAACCCGGGATTCGGTCCGGTGAACACATGGGTATGGATATCAATTAAACCCGGACTCACATACATTCCGCTTGCATCAACCACTTTTTTAGCTCCGGCTACAGGAATATTTGACGCAACTTTCAGGATTTTGCCATTACTTATAGCTACGTCCATTTTTGCACTGATCTTGTTTTTTGGGTCAATAACATGACCGCCTTTCAATAAAATGTCTATTTCCTGCGCAGTTACAAATTGGGCAGAAACAGACAGGCAGATCGCGAATAATCCGGATCTGCCTGCTTGTATGAATTTATTCATATTCATTATTATTTTGCTAATGGAGCACTCAGGGCATTCAGATCCCAAACTACACGACCGCTGCGTAAAGTTAATTCTGCTTCCAGTTTTTGTTTCCCTCTCAAGGCCATTCCGCTCGCATCGATATATCCGAAGTCGCCCTCTCTTAGTCTGAATACCGCAATGTCGGCATCACTGCCAACACTCAGGTTACCTAATTCAGTACGTTGAATTACTTTGGCAGGATTCCAGGTTGATGCTGCAATCACATCAGCCAAAGGCATACCTAAAACCAAAAATTTAGATGCAAGGTTAGCCATGTCTTTGAAACCGGCATTCATACTTCCGGTATGCAGGTCAGAGCTTAATACATCCGGCTGGAAACCCTGTTCCATAGCAGGAACAGCCTGACTCCAGTTGAAGCTTCCTCCACCATGACCAACGTCGAAAATCAGGCCTTTTTTGCGGGCTTCCCAAACAAATGGTTTCACTTTTTTGGTTTTTACATCAACAATTGCTTGCTTATGTTCCAGCATTTTTCCGTTTTTATCATATTCCTGATCGTAACGATAGGCATGGGTTAAAATATCACCCGGGCGTAGATGCTTTAATAACAAATCTTCAAGAGGTAGGGGAGGAAGTGCTTTTCCGAAATCCACCATCACCGGAATACTGGCAATTCTTCCTGCTTCTACTGCTTTGTCTGTGGGTTCCCAATCGTGACCGATATAATGTGCCAGTTTAATTCCAACAACAATATCCTTATTCTTTTGTGCCATGGTACCAGTGAGTTTTGCATCCATGTCAGTTTCATCCTGCTCATAGCCCTCAACCCCACGCATTCCTCCTCCTACAATGTTCATGAATGCAAGTACTCGGGTTTTAGAATGCTCAACAATGTTCTTTCTAAATAAATCAATGTTTTTCCATCCTGCACCACCTGCATCTACAACAGTAGTTACCCCCGCACGGAAAGTGAATCCATCCGGTGGAAGAGCATCCAGACTATTGCTTAAGTAATTATTCTCAGTACCATGAAATACGTGTCCGTGAATATCAAGTAGTCCCGGGGTTACATAAAGTCCGCTGACATTGACTGTTTTTTTAGCCGAACTCGCCGGAATATCCGCTGCTACACGAAAAACTTTACCGTCTTTAACAGCCACATCCATTTTGCCATTAATTTTGTTTTTGGCATCAATTACATGTCCGCCCTTAAGCAGAAGGTCAATTTCCTGTGCTCTTACATTTGTTACTAAGAAGACTATTAATAAGAAAAGCGAGAGGCTTTTTACTGTTTTGAAATAAGTTTGCATTCGTTTAATCAGATTTGGTATTGTAATAAATTATTTTGTGATTGCTTGTGGGGAATCCCATATTGGTCCGCTGACACCATTCAGATCCCAAACGATTTTACCTGCACGGATAGTTAATTCTGCATCCATTTTCTGTGTTCCTTTCAGAACATTTCTTCTAACATCAGTAAATCCAAAATCACCTTTCTTCACACTGAAAACTGCTACATCTGCTTCAGCACCTACGCTAAGATTACCAAGGTCTGGTCTGTTGATTACCCTTGCCGGACTTGCAGTAGATTTTTCAATTACTTCTTCTAAAGTAAGACCGATATTCAGGAATTTAGACATCACATTAGCCATGTCTTTCATTCCACCGTTCATACTGTCTGAGTGAAGGTCGGTACTGATTACATCAGGTTTGAATCCCTGTTTGATTGCAGGAACTGCCTGGCGCCAGAAAAATGCACCACCACCATGACCAACATCGAATAAAATTCCTCTCTTCTGAGCTTCAAAAATAAAAGGTTTTACTATGCCATCATCATCTACCACAGTCTCACGATCTTTTGGTCCGTAAGCAAATGTATGTGTGAAGATATCGCCGGGGCGAAGATGCTCCAGGAATAAAGATTTTATCGAATTGGTAGGCTGATGCTCGCCAAAATCTACCATTACCGGTACTTTAGCTAGTTTTCCTGCTTCAACAGCACGGTCAACCTGTGTGAAATCACCCCAGTAATGAGCAGCTTTGATACCAACGATAATCTTTGGGAACAGTTTAGTGATCATATAGGAAGTCATTTCAGGGTTGAAATCTGTTTTGTCCTGTTCTTCAAAACGTCCATACATTCCGTTTCCGGTGATATTTAAAAGAGCAAGGATACGGGTCTGTGAGCGGTCTATGTTCTGTTCTTTGAATAGGCGAAAGTTTCTCCAGCCAGATGATCCGGCATCCACCACAGTAGTAACACCTGCTCTGAAAGTAAATGCATCTGCCGGAACGGCAGTTTGTCCGTCGGCAATATATGATCCCAGATCATTTCCCTGAAATACGTGTGCATGCATATCGATGATGCCCGGGGTTACATATAAGCCAGATACATCAACAGTTTTTTTAGCTGAACTAGCCGGGATATTTGCTGCTACTTTGACAATCTTTCCACCTGTAATTGCCACATCCATTTTGGCATTTATCTTGTTTTTTGGGTCAATTACCTGACCACCTTTCAATAAAAGATCAATCTCCTGAGCACTCAGTGCCATGCTGCTGAATACTAATAGAAAACTCAGAATGCTTAAGAGTGTAAATTTTGTTTTGCTGTTTCTCATTGTTTATTTAATGTTAATTATCCTCCAATATAAATCAAGATTTTTAAGGACAGGCATTTCCCCTGAAAATTTCTTTCAAATTATCAGAAAAGGTTCTCAAATTGCCATTTGTTGAAGATTTTAATTCTATAACATGTTTATTACATTTAAATTCAGGTCATAAATTAATCACACTCAGATCTTTTCTATGAAATATTTTCTTTCTTTTTTTCTGCTTGCTGCTTCGGTTCTGAAAGCTCAGCCACCCATCCCGGGTTCAACAGGTGGTCTGCATCAGCTTGACCTTTTTAATGTGAAAATGAAAAGCAATGTTGCCTGTTACCGTATTCCGGCATTAGTGGTGGCAAGCAATGGTGATCTGATTGCTGCGATAGATGAAAGGGGCCCTTCATGTGCTGATCTGAAAGCAAATGATAATATTAATATTGTGATGCGAAAGAGCAGGGACAATGGTAAAACCTGGACAGATATTCGTACCCTCGTGGATTATCCTTTGGGAAAATCAGCATCCGATCCTTCTTTTATAACTGACAGCAAAACAGGTACAATTTTCATGTTTTATAATTATATGGACCTGAATAAGGAGAAGGATATTTATTATTTGCATGTCGTCAAAAGTGTGGATAATGGTGAGACCTGGTCTGAGCCGGAAGATATTACCTCACAAATCAGTAAGCCGGAATGGCATGGCGATTTTAAATTCATCACTTCCGGAAAAGGCACTCAGACTTCTTCTGGTGTTTTATTGCATACACTGGTAAACCTGAAACACGGGGTGTTTGTTTTTGGATCCAATGATCATGGGAAGACCTGGTTTTTGCGCGATACTCCTTTAAAGCCAGCTGATGAATCTAAAGTTATTGAGTTGAGTGATGGTTCCTGGATGGTCAATTCCAGAGTGAATTCACCAGGTATGCGATATGTTCATATTTCAAAGGATCAGGGAAAAAGCTGGACGAGCAAACCTGAGCTTGCTTTGACAGACCCGGCTTGTAATGCTGCCATAATCCGATACAAATTAAAAAGTATCAATTGTCTGTTATTTGTGAATGCGGATACTAAAGATGCCCGTAAAAATCTGACAATAAAAGTTAGTTATGATGAAGGTAAAACATGGTCTAAAGGAAAGACTATTTATGCGGGTTCTGCGGCATATTCTGATCTTGTTGTGATGAAAAATGGAGATATCGGACTGCTGTTCGAGAAGAACGATTACACTGAAAATGTATTCCTGAGCTTTCCATTTCAATGGATTAACAATTAAGCAGGACTACCTTGAAATCGGTCTGATTTTGCAGTAAATTAATGTTTAGGGCACATTTCTGATCAAATGATCCTGAAATTTCAATATTATTCGAATATCAGATGCAAAAAGGGAGAAGGCAACAAAAATATCACATTAGGAACTCTTGTTTAATTCTTTCTTTTTTAATTAACTTTAGCTTTGAATCAAACTAATACTTATGGCAATTTACAAACTTCAGGTTAACGGAAAGACCCTGCAGGCTGATGTCGAGGCCGATACTCCATTATTGTGGGTATTGCGTGATCATTTGGGCCTGGTAGGAACCAAATATGGTTGCGGTATTGCGCAATGCGGAGCATGTACAGTTCATGTGAATGGATCTGCTACGCGTTCTTGTGTATATCCTGTTTCGGCAGTTGGTACTTCACAGGTTATTACAATTGAAGGATTGTCCGAAAAAGGTGATCATCCTTTACAACAGGCCTGGGATGAGATCGATGTGGCTCAGTGCGGATATTGCCAGGCTGGTCAGATTATGACTGCGGCGGCGCTTTTGAAGCAAAACCCTAAACCCAGCATGGATGAAATTGAAGTTACAATGAATGGTAATATCTGTCGTTGCGGCGCATATCACCGTATTCGGGATGCAGTGAAATTGGCCAGCTCTAAAATTTGATCATCATGACAAGTAAAACAACAAACAGCAGGCGCGATTTTTTAAAAATGACCGCAATAACAGGTGGTGGCCTTGTGCTTGGATTTAATTGGTTCAGTGCCGAAGCCGCTGTGCCCGTAGTTATATCCAATTCTGCAATGGCTGCCGGAAATATAGGCTTTAATAGTTACCTGTCTATCGCTACCGATGGTGTCGTTACTATTATGTCCCCAAACCCTGAGTTAGGACAGAATATCATCACCTCTTTTCCAATGGTTGTAGCTGAAGAGCTTGAAGCAGACTGGAAAAAAGTGAAAGTATTACAGGCAAATCTTGATAATAAGTTTGACCGCCAGCTTACCGGTGGTAGCGGCGCAGTTCCACATTCATGGAAATTACTTCGTAATGCAGGTGCAACAGCTAAATTCATGCTGATTGAAGCGGCGGCTAAAGTATGGTCTGTTCCTGCTTCTGAATGTACCGCAGCTAATAGCTTTGTGACACATAGCAAAACCGGCAAGAAATTAAGTTATGGTGAACTTGCTGAAGCAGCATCTAAAATTCCTGTACCTACGACAGTTAAGTTGAAAGACCGCAAGGACTTCAAACTAATTGGCAAATCAGTCAGGAATGTTGAGAACCGTAAAATAGTCACAGGCCAGCCTTTATTTGGTTTAGACTTCTACCGTGAAGGGATGGTTTATGCAATGATACAGCGTCCTGAGCAGTTTGGTATGAAGCTGAAATCTTTTGATGGTTCTATCGCTAAATCAATGCCTGGGATTATTGACGTAGTTTCTTTTAAAAACAATGTTGCCGTTGTAGGTAAATCTACATGGCAGGTACTTAAGGCAAGAAAAATGCTGAAGATCGAATATGAAAAAGAATTC
This sequence comes from uncultured Sphingobacterium sp., assembly GCA_964524205.1. Taxonomy (GTDB): domain Bacteria; phylum Bacteroidota; class Bacteroidia; order Sphingobacteriales; family Sphingobacteriaceae; genus Daejeonella. The sequence continues at coordinate 8,229 of CAZGCG010000144.1, forward strand.
GATCTGGAAAGTACAGAAGATCATGATAAATTATTCCTGAACTTGATGGATAACGGGCAGGCGACTGTCAGACGTAAGGATGGGGATGTTGATGCTGCATTTAAAAATGCTGCCAAAGTCATAAAAGGCGAGTATCAGTGTCCGTTCATTTCCCATAGTCCAATGGAGCCAATGAACTTTTTCGCTCATGTTCGTCCGGATGGTGTTGAACTTGTTGGACCTACTCAAACTCCGGGCAGAGCACGGACTGAGGTTTCTAAACTATTAAATATTCCTGAAGATAAGATTACTCTGCAGCTTACCCGTTTAGGCGGTGGCTTTGGCAGAAGATTGTATAATGATTTTACGGTTGAAGCAGCTGAACTATCCAGCAT
>CAZGCG010000145.1:0-8527 GCA_964524205.1 uncultured Sphingobacterium sp.
ATATCAGTTTTAGTATTCCGGATTATGAAACTATGTTAAAGGAACTCTCTGATTTTATGAATAATCATCATAAAATGTTTTATCAGCAGTATTATTCTGATTAATGAGAATTCTGGTAATCACTCAATATTTCTGGCCTGAACATTTTCGTATTAATGACCTTGTTATGGGGTTAAAGGAACGTGGGAATGAGGTAATCGTTTTAACAGGCAAGCCTAACTATCCCAAAGGTAGATTCTATGAAGGTTATAACTGTTTTAATAGAACTATAGATAGCTGGAATGAAATAAAGATATACAGATCACCTTTAGTTCCAAGGGGTAATGGGGGAGGGTTGAGATTAATTCTGAATTATTTGTCATTTGCATTCTTCTCAATTTTTACCTTATTAAGGATCAAAGAGAGGCCTGATGTAATTTTTGTATATGAGCCTTCTCCGGTTACAGTTGGAATTCCAGCGGTGTTAGCAAAATGGAAGTTTAAAGTGCCAGTCTATTTTTGGGTTCAGGATCTTTGGCCTGATAGCATTGCTTCTGCCGGCAATATTCGTAATCCAATAATTCTAAGTATTCTAGATAAATTAACCAGATGGATTTACAAGAACTCTGAAAAGGTGTTAATTCAATCAAGAGGATTTAAGAACAGGGTATTGGCACAAGGGGTTAATTCCTCTAAAATCATCTATTTCCCAAATTGGACAGAAAATTATTATAAACCTGTTGAAAAGAGTGAATTTTATTCACAGTACTTTCAGGGTGAAATAAATTTGATTTTTGCAGGTAATATAGGAGAATCACAAGGTTTTGAAACACTGCTTGAAGCAGCCTCAATAATATACAAGGAAAATCCAACGCTGAATTGGGTAATCTTAGGTGAAGGAAGGATGAAGGGTTTTGTTCAGCAACAGGTAATCGAGCGTGGTCTTGAGAAAGTCTTCAAGTTGATTGGCTCTTTTGCACCTGAACAAATGCCGGGATTTTTCAGTCATGCGGATGCACTTATTGTGTCGCTGAAGAAGGATCCCTTATTTTCCATTACCATACCTTCTAAAATTCAATCTTATATGGCTTGCGGCAAGCCTATAATTACAGCATTAAATGGAGAGGGAAGTAATATAGTGGAGGAAGCAAAGGCTGGGTTGATCTCTGAGGCGGGTAATGCTGAAGCTTTGGCTAAAGCTATTCTTGATTTTGTAGCTCTTAGTCCAACCCAAAAAGCGGATATGGGAGCAAATTCTCTTAAATACTATAAAGAGAAGTTTGATAGAGATATGCTTATAAATAAGTTGATCAATATTTTTAAAACCGGAGAGGATGAATAATGTTTTAATTACCGGATATTCGGGATTTGTTGGGAAAACTCTTCTGCCTTACCTGGAAAATTCAAATATTAAGACTTTTGGGGTTTCCTTAAAGTTGGTACCACAACCTGATTTGACTCACATAGATTCAATAATCCATTTAGCAGGAAAAGCTCATGATCTTAAAAGTGTATCTCAACCTGATGAGTATTATGCTATAAACTTTAATCTTACAAAGGAACTTTATGACACATTTCTTAAATCAAACGCCAAAAAATTCATATTTATCAGTTCAGTAAAAGCAACCGCAGATATTGTTGAAGGAAAATTAACAGAAAGCGATGTTCCGGTTCCTCAAACACATTACGGAAAATCAAAGCGAATGGCAGAGGAGTATATCCAGAATCAGCCTTTACCAAATGGAAAGTCCTTTTTCATTCTCCGCCCCTGCATGATCCATGGTCCTGGTAACAAAGGCAATCTTAATCTACTTTATAAACTAATTTCTACGGGTATACCATACCCTTTAGCGGCTTTTGAAAATAAGCGCTCATTCTTAAGTATCGAAAATCTTTGTTTTGTAATTCGTGAATTACTAAATCGCGATGACATACCCAGCGGTATCTATAATGTTGCCGATGATGAAGCCCTTTCTAGCAATGATCTCATAAAACTTATAGCTAAGGCATCTGATAGAAGCCCCAAATTATGGAAAATAAATCCTGTATTGATCAGAACTATTGCAAAGCTGGGTGACAAATTAAAACTCCCTTTAACTTCAGAGCGGCTAAACAAACTAACTGAAAATTATATAGTTGATAATACTAAAATCAGACAGGCCTTGGGTAAGGAATTTCCTGTTCATGCCAGGGAGGGAATTATCAAAACGATAAGTTCATTTCAAAATCCCAATTAAAATAATATCCCATTCTGAATCTTGTTTAATTCCCCGAATTAATTAACCTTTGCAGCTATGCTGCAACTGTTATATCTTCCGGTATTAGCTTTACTTCTCCTGTTTTATTTCAGGCTTGCGGTTCAGTTTAAAATAATTGATAAACCGAATCAGCGAAGTTCACATTCCCGGATAACCATTCGGGGTGGTGGTATTATTTTCCCAATTGCTATCTTACTTCAAGCCCTGTTCAGCGGTTTTCAATACCCCCTTTTTACTTCTGGTCTGTTACTTATTAGTATTGTCAGCTTTTATGACGATCTGCGACCTTTATCCAATAAGATCAGGCTTCTGGTACATCTGATCGCTGTATCCTTCCTCTTTATGCAGACGGGTTTGATGTCTTATCCGGTCTTGGTTATTATTCCTGTTTATATACTCGTTATTGGTGCAATTAATGCCTATAATTTTATGGACGGTATTAATGGAATTACAGGCGCTTATAGCTTTATTACTATATTAAGTTTATATTTTATCAATGAAACTCAAATTTCATTCGTTTTCAGCCAATGGCTTATTATGGTTGCAATCTCTTTACTGGCATTCAATTTCTACAATTTCAGGAAGAAGGCTAAATGCTTTGCAGGAGATGTCGGGAGTGTAAGTATGGCTTTTATTATTATCTTCTTCCTTTTGCTTCTAATACTTAAGACCGGGGATTTGAAATATATTGGTCTGCTCTTATTTTACGGTTTAGATACTGTCAGTACCATTATTTTTAGATTGATTCGCAGAGAGAATATCTTTGAAGCTCATCGAAGCCATTTTTATCAGTACCTGGCTAATGTAAAAGGCTGGCCGCATTTAAGGGTATCGGCTTTGTATATGGTGGTACAGTTGCTTGTGAATGTGCTGATTATATTGTCTGATTGGAATTCAGATGTTTTTTTGATTTTTATCCTGGTTTCAGGGTTTGTGTTTGTGGGGTTGAGGTTTGTGGTTGAGGGAAAGAGGAATTTGATAATGAGCAAATTAGCAAATTAGCAAATGGGTGTGCAATTTGTCGATGAGAGTCCCGATAGTTATCGGGATGTCCATTTGTCGATATGGGACGTTGGTAATTAAGTCAAGTGATCGTTTAGGGAGAAAAGGGCTTGTTAATTATGTTATGTGATTAGTGATCATTCATTAAATCAGTTTTATCCCCAGGAAGAGGCCTATTTAGCCGTCAGTTTACAATCTATCTCAATAATAGCCAGCTTAACCTTCTTAATTTCAACCTTTAGAATTATTTGCATAAAATCTCCAGTTTTTCACTGGAATTCTTAAGTGTAAGCAGTTCCTTTAATCCCTCTCTTTTGGAGAGTGGAGCACTTCCCGAACTGAAAGCTTTCTGTACTGATAATATAAATATTACAATATTGGAATTCAATTCCATTATTGTAAATTTGCCTTATGATAAAAAGAGAAGCTGAACAACAAATAAAACTATTGGCTGAACAATTTAAGGCGGTAGCGGTGGTTGGTCCAAGGCAGTCGGGTAAGACTACTTTGGTTAAAATGATATTTAAGGATAAAGTTTATGTGAATTTTGAAAACCCAGACACCCGTTTATTTGCTACGGATGACCCACGAGGTTTTTTAGCCAATTATCCTAATGGAGCTATTTTTGATGAAGCGCAAAGAGTACCTGAAATTTTTTCTTATCTGCAACAAATTCTGGATGAGTCAGAAATCAATGGCATGTTTATCATAACGGGTTCCAACAACTTCTTATTGCAGGAAACTATTTCACAAAGTTTGGCAGGCAGGGTTGGCTATCTAAATTTATTGCCGCTCACTTTAAATGAAATAAACGAAACGGAAAGTACCATAGAACAAAGGTTATTTAAAGGGTGCTATCCTTCTTTGTACAAAGAGAATATTGATCCGGCATTATGGCACATAAATTATATTAGAACTTATATTGAACGGGATGTTCGCTTATTAAAAAATATTGCAAACTTAATAACCTTTGAGCGCTTTTTAAGGCTTTGTGCCGGCAGGATCGGACAGCTTTTGAATATGCATAGTTTAGCTATAGAAGTTGGCGTGGATACAAAAACCATTGGTTCCTGGATTAGTGTGTTAGAAAGCAGCTTCGTAGTATTTAGATTGCAACCGTACCATAAAAACTTTAATAAGCGAATTGTGAAAATGCCTAAACTCTATTTCTGTGATACAGGATTAGCGACGGCATTATTAGGTATTCAAAATGCGCAACAATTAGACTTGCATCCTTTTAAAGGTTCGCTGTTTGAAAATATGGTTATCGTTGATTTTCTGAAACGCAGGTTTAATATAGCACAGGTCAGCAATCTTTTTTTTTGGAGGGATAATGTAGGAAACGAAATTGATTTGCTTATAGACAAAGGTTCTGAGCTTTGTCCTGTTGAAATTAAATCAGGACAAACAGTTACCAATGATTATTTTAAAGGCATTAAGTTTTGGAATAAAATGAGCCAACAAGAAAAGGGTACTGTTATTTATGGAGGAAGCAGTATTCAGAGAAGAAGTAATCATATTCAGGTAATACCATATACTTCAATGGAGCTGATTTAGGTATGATTATATTCCCTGGTCTGTGGCTCACAGACTGGTTAAAAATCAGAACAGATCATCCATTCTATCATTTTTGATCTCCTTTTGTACAGCACTTTCGTGGAATTAAATTCCTCAATTGATCAATATGCAGACTTTGATTAATACCAGAAACCCATTATTCCCCTCTCTTTTGGAGAGGGCCGCACTTGCCTAAGGATAGGTAGTTCCGGCCAATGGGTGAGGCCCCCCACCTACAGATTACCATCCATTTCTTCTTCAGGACTTCAGAATTTTATAGCTCGCAGAGACGCAAATGTGTCACATAAAACGAGATCATAAATAATTTTTAATCTTAGCGTCTTTGCGAGATGATTTATTGTATTGTTAAAGATTATGTCTTAGCCCAAGTCGAAGAAGAAACTTAGGTCAAGGAAGCAAAATTTTATTCCTGCTAACGAAGTTCCCTCCCGCGAAGAGCGGATCGGGATGACAGTGAGGCTCCAAACCAATTTTCTAAAGAAATACTTTGAATTAGTAATTATACTATATTTGTTCATAAACTAAGAATAAAGCTTTGTTCAATCATATTAATATTGTACCGCGCTGGATTATTTTTTGTCTGGATTTATTTGTCTGCGCATTTTCACTTTGCTTTGCATATTTCTTAAAGTATAATTTCAATGTAGAGGAAATTAATGCGAATGAACTAAGTAGGAATATTCTGGTATTCACCATATTGAATAGTTTTGTTTTCCTGATTATCAAAACCTATGCTGGTATTATTCGCTACACCAGTGCTCAGGACTCATTTCGTATCTTATTTTCTGTTCTTATTAGTAATGGCTTATTTGTCCTCGTTAATTTAGTGCTGGTCAGTTTTAATAAAGCCCCATATATCTCTAATGTTATACTGGTAATCAATGGATTAACAGGCTTCTTATTACTGATTACTTACCGGGTTATGGTGAAATACTTCTTTATGTATGTAAAGAATTTTAAGATGGATAAGCGCAGGGTTATCATTTATGGGGCGGGCGAGGCAGGGATTGCTGCTAAGCGAACTTTGGATCATGATAATAAGGTGAATATGTTTTTAACCGCTTTTATCGATGATGATGAGCGTAAAACAGGAAAAGCTATAGACGGGATAAAGATCTATCATACCAGGGAATTCTTAAGCCTAATTAAGGATGATAACATTGATGATCTCATTATTGCCTCACAAAATATTCTACCAGACCGCAAGAACAGGATTGTTGATCTTTGTCTTGAGAATGAAATTAAGGTATTGACTTTACCGCCGGTTCGATCATGGATTAATGGACAATTATCCAGCAAGCAATTGCAGAATATAAAGATTGAGGATCTTTTGGAGCGTGAACCTATCGAGATACACAATGAGATCATCTCTGAACAATTAAGAGGAAAGAGAGTACTGGTAACAGGGGCTGCCGGTTCTATCGGTTCAGAGATCGTCCGTCAAATTTCTCAGTTTGGCCCCCAGATGATTATTCTAAATGATCAAAGTGAGACCCCGCTCCATGAATTACATCTCGAACTGCAGGAAAATAATCTTCAGAATAATTTTCATTCATTTATAGGAGATGTAAGGGATCGTTGCCGTATGGAAATGCTTTTTCAGACTTTCAAGCCACATTACGTGTATCATGCAGCGGCTTATAAGCATGTACCGCTTATGGAACATAATCCTGGAGAAGCTGTCAGAACCAATGTGATGGGAACCAAGACCTTAGCGGACCTTTCTGTTAAATACGGGGTGCACAAATTTGTGATGATTTCTACAGATAAGGCAGTTAACCCGACCAATGTAATGGGGGCTTCCAAAAGAATAGCGGAGATCTACGTGCAATCCTTGTTTAATTCCTTTAAGTATAAGGAGCCAACTATTTATACCAATGGGCTGAGTCACCTGAATGAGGATCGTTCAAATGTTAACACACTCTTTATTACCACCCGTTTTGGCAATGTTCTTGGATCTAATGGTTCTGTAATTCCGCGATTTAAAGCGCAGATCCAGAAAGGAGGACCAATTACAGTGACTCATCCGGATATTACCCGTTATTTTATGACTATACCCGAAGCTTGCCGCCTGGTATTGGAAGCGGGATCAATGGGGGAAGGTGGCGAGATCTTTATTTTCGATATGGGTAAATCGGTTAAGATCATTGAACTGGCTAAGAAGATGATCCGTTTGTCTGGACTTGTTCCCCATCAGGATATTGCAATAGAATTTTCGGGCCTCCGTCCTGGCGAAAAGCTCTATGAAGAATTATTAAATGATCTTGAAAATACCATGCCTACCCATCATGAGAAGATCATGGTCGCACAGGTCAGAGAGTATCATTTTCAGACAATCAGTAAACACATTTCTGAGCTAATAAAATTAAGCTGCGAATATAAAGACAGGCAGGTAGTAGTGAAGATGAAGGAAATTGTACCTGAATTTAAAAGTAATAATTCTATTTACGAAGAGCTTGATAGTCCGGTTGAGGTACCTGACAAATCTATATCTGATCTTTAGCGGGAGATAAGTATAATATTGTGATAAGAGCTAATTCAGAACTTTTACGATTAAAAGGGAAAATTTTAGGACGGTATTTTATCATTCTATTTTACTTAATCTTGAATTATGAATTTGTTTTCGCACAAAGTCTCCCCGTCGGTGCAATATCTTTAGAAGATTATTATCTTAGGAAGCAGTTAATCGGAGATCTGGATTCGACAATTTCTTTTACAGTACGACCGAGTTTTCCTTTCATAAATGAAGCGAAGAATAGGCAGGCAATAGATTCCCTATTAAATCCCGGTAAGCAAATCTATGTATCAGCTTCCGGAAAAAGCAAATTTCTTATCCTCCCTTTTTCCTGGCAGCAGCGATATAGTGGACACCCTTCCAATAATCGAAATGACGGAGCAATGATTCCAGCCAAGGGATATCAAAGCCTTGTCAGTTCAGGGTTCTATGCTAAATTGGGGCCACTGAGTGCTCAAATCAAACCTGAATATGTCTTTGCAGGAAATGGAGCATTTCGTGAATATAGGTCGCATTTGGGGTCCGCAGATCTTCCTGTACGTTTCGGTAAGGATGCTTATTCGAAAATATCCTGGGGGCAAAGTAGTCTGCGTTTGAATTTTGACCCAATTTCGGTCGGTCTTTCCAATGAAAATCTTTGGTGGGGTCCGGGGAAACAAAACTCAATACTGATGAGTAATACTGCCCCTGGATTTAAGCATCTAACACTCAATACCAGCCAACCTATAAGAACTCCAATCGGATCCATAGAAACTCAAATTATTGCAGGACGTTTGGAAGGTTCTGGCTATACTGATGGATTATCGGATGATTGGAGGTATTTATCAGGATTGGTACTCAGTTATCAACCCCGCTGGTTTCCGGGTTTGTTCCTAGGCCTGACCAGAAGTTTTCAGATCTATCATGGGGATATGGATGATAGTTTCGAGGATTATTTGCCTTTCTTTCAGGCATTTCAGAAAAAGAATACCAGTGAAGATGTTAAAAGGAGGGATCAGCTAACTTCTTTGTTTGCCCGTTGGCTTTTGACTAAATCCAGGGCAGAAGTTTATCTCGAATATGGTCTGAATGACCATTCCTATAATACCCGTGATTTTCTAATGAGCCCTGAGCACTCAAGAGCTTATACATTGGGTATGAGTAAACTTATTCCTTATAAAGGGAGAAAGAATGAATACATCAATTTGGGGATAGA
>CAZGCG010000146.1:0-8484 GCA_964524205.1 uncultured Sphingobacterium sp.
CCTCACCACCTGCAATGAAGGTTTTCTTTCCCTGGAGTTCTGTAATCAAAGCTCCAATCCATTTGAAACCGGTGAGAGTTTCATAGAAACTTACGTTTTTCGATTCTGCAATATCTCCGATCAGTTTGGTGGTTACAATGGTGGATACAATGTATTCATTCCCTGTGAGTTTACCCTTTTGCTCCCATGCATTCAATAAATAATTGATCAGCAAGCTCCCGGTTTGATTGCCATTTAATAAAATAAACTCGCCATCATCATTCTTTACTGCAATTCCAACACGGTCGGCATCGGGGTCGGTTGCAAGTACCAGATCAGCATCAATTTCTATAGCTTTGGAAATTGCCAGAGATAAGGCTTCCTTCTCTTCAGGATTTGGATAAATTACAGTAGGGAAATTTCCATCCGGTACTGCCTGCTCTTCGACAATAGTCACATTGGTAAATCCGAACCGTTTTAATGCAGCTGGAACCAGGGTTATACCGGTACCATGAATAGGGGAAAAGACAATTTTTAGATCATGCTGCCTTTGAATAGCTTCAGGAGAAACAGAAAGTTCGGTGATCTTTTTTAAATATAATTCGTCGATCTCCTCCAAGATATACTCAATATTTTTGTCAATCCTCCCAAACTTAACTTCATTTAAATCGCTTATAGCTGAAACTTCATCCATAACCATTTGATCATCAGGGGATTTAAATTGTCCTCCATCTGAGCCATAGGCCTTATAACCATTATATTCTTTCGGGTTGTGTGAAGCAGTGATCATTACCCCGCTTCGGCATCCAAGGTGCCGGATAGCAAATGAAAGTTCCGGTGTTGGTCGAAGTGCACTGAAGAAATAAACATGTATTCCATTGGCTGAGAATACCTCGGCTGTAATTTTTGCGAAATAATCAGATTTGTTCCTGCTGTCGTGGGCAATGGCAACACTGATCTTTTCACCGGGATATTTCTTGATCAGGTAATTGCATAATCCCTGGGTTGCAGTTCCTATAGTGTACTTATTAATACGGTTAGAACCTGGTCCCATTGTACCACGAAGCCCTCCGGTTCCAAATTCGAGATCCTTATAGAACGAATCCGTTAGCTCAGTAAATGATTGTGATTCCAGCAGTTCACTGATTTCCTTCTTTGTTGCTTCATCATAGCTTCCCTGAAGCCAGTTGTTGATCTTATTTAAAACAGAGATTTCTAGCTCTTTCATGGATTTTATATTTTATTATCAGGCATTTAGAACTTCTGTAATTCCGGGGAATTTCCTCTGCCAAATTATATTTTGTTCAATATGAAAAATAAGATGCTTTTTCCTAATTTTAGCCTCTCATTGCACAAGTATAAAAATCATTTGCTGCAATCTAAAATTCAAGCTTAAATGAAGGTACTAAAGTTCGGAGGAACATCAGTTGGAAGTCCAGATCGGATTAAAAAATTATTAGACATTATAAACCCGGAAGAAAGACAGATTGTTGTGCTTTCTGCAGTATCGGGAACTACAAACAGCCTGCTGGAGATATCACAGGCTTATCTGGCTGCTGATAAATCAAAGGCAGCAGAACTTATAGCTATATTGAAGGCTAAATATGATCTGTTCATAAAAGAGCTATTTTCTTCTGATGAGGGATTAGAAAATGGTAAAAATCTGATTGATTATCATTTCAATCTGATTTCTTCATTTGCCAATGCACATTTCACAGCTATCGAAGAAAAGATCATTCTGGCACAGGGGGAACTTATTTCAACAACCCTGTATCATTTTTATCTGACAGAGATAGGAGTGAAATCAAAATTACTCCCTGCTTTGGTCTTTATGAAGATCGATGAGGATAATGAGCCGGTAATTGATTTTATCAGTGAACATATTCAGCCATTGCTTGACCCTGAGACTAACCTTTTCATAACCCAAGGTTATATCTGTCGTAATTCATTTGGTGAGATAGATAATTTAAGAAGAGGGGGTAGTGATTACACTGCTTCATTGATTGGTGCTGCTATTCGTGCTGAGGAGGTACAAATCTGGACAGATATTGATGGAATGCATAATAACGATCCGCGTATCGTGAAAGGTACAAAGCCTATTGCAAGATTATCTTTTGATGAGGCTGCCGAGCTTGCTTATTTCGGAGCTAAGATCCTGCATCCTCAAAGTGTTTTCCCGGCACAGAAATTTAAAGTCCCGGTTCGTTTATTGAATACCATGGAACCTAAAGCCGCTGGTACTTTGATTACCAATGACAGTGAGCGGGGCAAAATTAAATCCATAGCTGCAAAAGACGGAATTACCGCCATAAAAATTCAATCAAGCAGAATGCTTCTTGCCTATGGATTTTTGAGAAGGGTATTTGAGATCTTCGAGCGTTATAAAACACCAATTGATATGATCACTACTTCAGAAGTGGCTGTATCAGTAACGATTGATGATATTAGTAACCTCGCAGAAATAATTAAGGAACTTAATAATTTCGGAACTGTTGAGGTTGATTATAATCAAACAATTGTTTGTGTGGTAGGTGATTTTGGTGCAGATAAGCACGGCTTTGCAGCCCGGGTGCTTGAAGCCCTGAAGCATATTCCAATCCGTATGATCTCTTACGGTGGAAGCCATTTTAATATTTCTCTTTTGATTAATGATGGAGATAAAGTGGAAGCATTAAGATCATTACACAATCGTTTATTTGAATAGAATTAGCATCCGCCCCGGGCGGATTATAGAATTTATATGTTTAGCAGGGATATAGTTGCCCGTTTCCAGAATTTAGAAACGCCATTTTATTATTATGATCTGAATGTATTGGATCAGACTTTAATGTCCTGCAAAGCGGCTTCTGAGAAGTTTGCATTCCATGTTCATTATGCACTTAAGGCCAATTTCAACGAGCAGGTCTTGAAAGCCATTCAAAAATCGGGTTTCGGTGCTGATTGTGTTAGTGGTAATGAGGTTAAAAAGGCAATTGAAATAGGATTTGATCCCGGAAAGGTTGTTTTTGCAGGTGTTGGCAAGTCAGACAGGGAGATCAATGAAGCATTGAACAATAATATTTATTGTTTCAATGTTGAATCTGTTCAGGAACTTGGAGTAATCAATGAACTTGCCTTAAAACAAGGCAAACAGGCCAGGGTTGCAATAAGAATCAATCCAAACGTAGATGCTCATACTCATCAGTACATTACTACCGGACTGGAAGAGAATAAGTTTGGTGTGAATCAATGGGAATTGCCTGCATGTGTTGAGGAACTTAAAAGATGTTCAAATCTTGAACTGATAGGAATCCATTTTCATGTAGGATCTCAGATTACGAATCTGGATGTATTTAAAAGCCTGTGTCTGAAAGTTAATGAGCTTAATATCTGGTTTCTGGAACGCGGTTTCGATCTTAAGGTATTGAATGTTGGTGGAGGACTCGGAGTGGATTATCATCATCCTGATGAGAATGCAGTCAATGATTTTATGAGTTTTTTTGAAATCTATGATAAATTCCTTGAGCGCAGGACTGGTCAGGAAGTTCATTTTGAACTTGGAAGAGCTCTGGTTGCACAATGCGGAAGCCTGATTAGCCGAATACTTTATGTGAAAAATGGATTGAAGAAGAATTTTCTGGTTCTGGATGCCGGAATGACTGAATTGATGCGCCCTGCATTATATCAGGCTTATCATAAGATTGAAAACATTACTGCGGATTCTGCAAATTCCATTGTTTCATATGATGTTGTTGGTCCTATTTGTGAAAGTACCGACTGCTTTGGAAAGGAAGTCGAGTTACCTGAATCCAGGCGCGGAGATCTCATGGCAATCAGGACAGCCGGTGCATACGGTGAAGTGATGGCTTCAGGATATAACCTTAGAGAGCGGGTAAAATCTGTTTACTCCTGAATGGGATGACATTTTATTAATTTTTGAAAGAAAGCCCATATCTTTATTGAAATGGGCTTTTTTATTGCGTAGCAGATCCTGGTATTACTATCTGGTGTTAAAATCTTTATCCAATTCAAGAAAAATGAACAAATCATTTTATAATACTATCGTCTCATTGAGATCATACTTTCTATTTGTTCTTTTGGGATTTACCAATAGCGGGTATTTAATGGCGCAGTCAAATGAAAATTCAGGAAATATGCTGGTTCATCAGATTAATTCATCTAAGGATAACCCACGCAATAGCGAGGGAGATTTTATTGAATTGAAGGACGGCAGGATACTTTTTGTTTATAGTCGCTTCATTGGAGGTTCGGGCAGCGATCATGCACCAGCACAATTAGTTGGACGTTATTCTGCAGATGAAGGAATCAGCTGGACTAAAGACGATCAGGTCATTGTTGATAAGGAAGGGGATATGAATGTGATGTCTGTTTCATTGCTTCGTCTTAAAAATGGCAAGATAGCCCTCGTATATGCCCGAAAGAATTCTTTAAGTGATTGTATACCTCAGCTAAGGCTCTCGGAAGATGAGGGTAAAACATGGACTGATCCAAAAGCAATTATTCAGGACAGGAGGGGATATTTTGTCGTAAATAATGATCGGATTGTGCAGTTAAAATCCGGCCGTATCCTTGTTCCGGTTTCATTGCATAAAACTCCTGAAATACCATGGAAGAATAAGGGGACAATACAATGTTATTATTCTGATGATAATGGACTGAGCTGGCATGCAGGAGATTCTGTTTTGACTCCTGATAGTATTATTACTCAGGAGCCCGGTTTACTTGAGTTGAAAAGAGGAAAATTAATGGTGTATATGAGAGCGAGCGGTGGTACACAGTACCAAAGTTTTTCAGAGGATGAGGGCTTGACATGGACCATGGCAGAACCTGCGGCAATCCCTTCTCCTATATCACCTGCTTCAATAAAAAGAATACCAAATACCGGTGACCTCTTATTGGTCTGGAATAATAATGGTGCATCTGGTCCGGGTTATTTTAAGAGTAAACGAAGCCCCTTAACTATCGCTGTTTCAAAAAATGAGGGAAGATCATGGCAAAAAGTTAAAAATATTGAGGAGGACCCTAATGGGATGTTTTGTTATACAGCAATTCATTTTACCAAATCACATGTGTTACTTGGGTACGGGGTTGGTTTAGGGCTACAAAACTCCTATATCAGAAGACTTAGTCTGGATTGGATATACCGCTAATTCCGGATGGCTATTGAAATGCATTCAATCCGGTAATATCCATTCCTGTGATTAATAAGTGAATGTCGTGTGTGCCTTCATAGGTTACAACCGATTCCAGATTCATCATGTGGCGCATTACCGGATACTCACCGGTTATTCCCATTCCTCCCAGAATCTGTCTTGCTTCACGGGCAATATTTATGGCTGTTTCGACACTGTTTCTTTTGGCCATAGATATCTGTGCAGGTGTAGCTCGACCTTCATTTTTGAGTACACCGAGTCGCCACACCAATAATTGCCCTTTGGTAATCTCTGTGATCATTTCAGCCAGTTTCTTTTGCTGAAGTTGAAATCCGCCTATTGGCCGGCCGAATTGCATCCGCTCTTTGGAATAACGCAGCGCAGTATCGTAACAGTCCATGGCGGCACCAAGCGCACCCCAGGCTATTCCATAGCGTGCCTGGTTTAAACATCCCAGTGGACCTTTAATTCCGCTTATATTCGGGAATATATTTTCTTTAGGAATTTTAACGTTATTAAATACCAGTTCTCCGGTAGCCGAAGCTCTAAGACTCCATTTGCCATGGATCTCCGGGGCAGAAAAGCCTTTCATACCTTTTTCAACAATCAATCCCCTGATAATGCCTTGTTCATCTTTAGCCCAGACAACTGCAATATCAGCATAGGGTGAATTAGAAATCCACATTTTTGATCCGTTCAGAACGTAATGATCACCCATGTCTTTAATATTGGTGATCATACTTCCCGGATCTGAACCATGGTCCGGTTCTGTCAATCCAAAACATCCCAGAAATTCGCCGGATGCCAGTTTAGGCAGAAATTTTATTTTTTGCTCTTCCGAACCATAAGCATATATCGGATACATAACCAAAGATCCCTGAACCGATGCGGTTGAACGTATGCCTGAATCGCCACGCTCAATCTCCTGCATAATCAATCCGTAAGAAATATAATCTAATCCGGCTCCACCATAATTAACCGGTATAGTAGGTCCAAAGGCACCCAGTGAGGCAAGTCCGGGAATCAGGTGTCGCGGAAATTCAGCTCTTTGTGCAAAATCTTCAATGACCGGACTTACTTCTTTTTTTACCCAGGTTCTTACAGCATCACGTATGAGTTTATGTTCTTCGGTTAAAAGATCATCAACCAGAAAATAATCCGGGGCTTCATAAAGATCTTTCTTGCTTGACCTTTGAATATCTTTCTTTTCCTGATCCTGGTTTTGCATATTATTGGTTTTTTCAAAACTACATAAATCGATTCTCATTTGCAGTAGATCAGATATCTAAGCGGAAGGTTTTTTTACCGACAGTTTTCCTGCACTTACCGAATTGTTGCTATATCCTGCCAGAAAGGTATATGCCGGCTTTGATTAGCAGGGTACATTTGGTCAACAATCAAACAAAAAACAAAAACATGAAAACAATATTCGCACTTAGCACAGTAATTTTAATGACTATCTCTCTGAATATTAATGCAGCAGTAAAAGATTCAGATTCCACAAATGACCTGCCAAAATCAATGGTTTCTGTCGCTCCTTTTGTATGGGGCAGCCCTGACGATCAGGCTCCTGAAGGTTTGAGATTTGTAAAAGCAAGATTTGCAAAAGTACCTGTGGCACCTTTTGTATTGGGTAGCCCTGAGGATATAATTAATTCTGTTAAATCTGTTAAGGGATTTAAGAATCTGAATGTGCCTGTAGCGCCATTTGTATGGGGAAGTCCTGATGAAACCACTCCCGAATCATTGAAAAATACTAAAGCTGAAAATGCGAATGTGCCTGTTGCACCGTTCGTTTGGGGAAATCCGGAAGAAGCTGCACCCGAAATTTGAATATTGAAGAATAAATTCTAAATGTTATTTTCCTCTGTTTTAATGGGGAATATCTGAAAGATATTCCCCATTTTCTATTTCAATTCAGCTAAGATTTTTTATTATTTAGTTTTTATTCAGCTAGTTTTTCCTGATTTTCTGCCAAGTAACCATCCGATTGCTGCCCCGGATACTCCACCTAACAGAGCCATACAGAGCGCATCAACCAAAGCCAGTGAAAGAGGCATTAAATTGTACTGGCCAAAGAAAACGAAATTAGCTCCAAGACCAAACAGGAAGAACAATGATGCCCCCTGAATAGCCCCCTGAATTCCTGATTCAACTTTCATTGAATTCAGAACATAAGCCAGAAGAATTCCCCATATAATATTGCCAGTTCCAATTGCCCAGATTTCCATGGGCTCTTTCAGGAGTCCCGGGTAGGAGATCATACTGGCACCAAAATAATCCATCAATAGTATTCCGTAGATTAAAAATCCCATCAGGAAGACAATAATGCCTCCTGCAATACCGATTAAAAATGTTTTTGAGTTCATGATGTGGGTTGGTTTAAGGTTTTATAAAGAAATTTACTTTTAAAGTTTGAATCTGCAAAATTATAATTTCCTTAAAATGAGATCAATACGCTTTTTTTCAGCGATATGTAATTTTCAACCCGGCTGTTTTCAGCATGAATTAGTATAAAACCATTTCGACAATAGTTTATATCTTTAGGGTATGGTATGGACTTTAGTTAAAGATGAGTTGCCTGAACAGGCAGTAGATGTTTTGTTATTCGATGGCGGACAAATATACTTCGGTTATTACAGTGAAATTTATAATAAGTTTATTGTTGCCGAGGATAAGGTTTCAATCGGGGATTTCACCCACTGGATGACATTGCCCGATTTCCCAAAAACCTGAATTATAAATTTCTTCATTCTTGGTGATTAGAAGGTAGACCAGCTATTTGTTTGCTGGTCTTGCAGGTTGTTTAATTTCAGGAGGTGTAGAAGAAAGTTCACCATTCTCATCTACATAGGCGAGCATATCTTCGAGCTTTCCGCCATTTGAATTCTGTTTGCGTTCCTGCTTACGGTGTTCTTTATCTTCTTTTTTCTTTGCTCTGTTCTTTTCGAGCTGCTTCTTCATGAAGGTTGCCTGGGATTTTGCCATATCTGTAAATTATTTAATAATTACTATCCGGTTCAAATGTATGCAGCCAGAAAGGCATTGTAAATTCAACAAAGGAATGGATCAGGATTATTCTGTTTTTATAACAGGGAAGAAACCAAGATCAGTCGAATTGACCAGCAGGCATGAAAAAGAATAGCTTGTGCTTTTTTACAAATTTACAAAAAAAAGGGCAAAAAGGCAAATTTATATCGATGTCGGGGTTTGTTTTGGGATAAGGCAAAGTTCGTTAATTAAAACATTAAGCTGTTTAAATGCTGTAGTAAATTAATAATCAGGCTATTGGTAGCGAAATATAGAAGGTGCTTCCCTTACCAGACGTGCTTTCAAACCAGATTCTGCCACC
>CAZGCG010000147.1:0-8434 GCA_964524205.1 uncultured Sphingobacterium sp.
TATTCAAATTAATCCGTAAAACCTCTGAAACGAATCCTAACGATATTGTTTCTGCCTATAAAGATAATGTGGCCTTTGTAAAAGGTCCGAAGCTGGTGCAGTTTGCACCAAAAAGTGCCGATAAGGCTGATTTCTACGAGGAGAAGGCATTTGATTCTGTTCTTTCCCTTAAAGCCGAAACCCATAATTTTCCGACTACTGTTGAGCCTTTTAACGGGGCAGCAACCGGTTCGGGAGGGGAGATCCGCGACCGGCTGGCCGGGGGGCAAGGTTCATTGCCGCTCGCAGGAACGGCTGTTTATATGACTGCATACTCTCGTCCCGATTTTCATCGGGATGACAAACAGGGCCGCACATGGGAGAATGCAATGCCCGAACGCCCATGGCTCTATCAAACCCCAATGGATATTCTTATCAAAGCTTCAAACGGGGCTTCAGATTTTGGAAATAAATTCGGTCAGCCTTTAATTGCAGGTTCTGTTTTGACCTTTGAGCATGAGGAAAGTGGCCGTAAAACCGGCTATGATAAGGTTATAATGCAGGCAGGTGGGGTTGGATATGGCAAACTGGATCAGGCAATTAAACATACTCCACAGGCAGGTGATAAGATTGTAATCCTTGGCGGAGAAAACTACAGGATCGGGATGGGTGGAGCTGCGGTTTCTTCTGCAGATACCGGTGCTTTTGGTTCAGGAATTGAGCTGAACGCGATTCAGCGTTCCAATCCTGAGATGCAGAAGCGTGCGGCCAATGCGATTCGTGCTTTTGTTGAAAGCGATCATAACCCGATCGTTTCCATTCACGATCATGGGGCAGGAGGGCATTTAAACTGTCTTTCGGAACTGGTGGAGGCTACCGGCGGACTCATTGATCTGGATAAACTGCCTGTTGGCGATCCTACCTTATCAGCAAAGGAAATTATTGGTAACGAATCACAGGAACGTATGGGTCTGGTGATCGGCCAGAAAGATATAGCAACTTTAAAACGCATTGCCGACCGTGAGCGTTCACCAATGTACGAGGTGGGGAATGTGACCAATGATCATCGTTTTACCTTCGAGTCTAAATCAACAGGCTTAAAACCAATGGATTACGCTTTAGAGGATTTCTTTGGAAGTTCTCCGAAAACCATCATGGCTGATAAAACAGTTCAGCGGAATTATGCTGATCTGACTTATAATACTTCAGATATTCCGGCTTACCTCAATCAGGTATTGCAACTGGAGGCTGTGGCCTGTAAAGACTGGCTGACCAATAAAGTCGACCGTTGTGTGGGTGGCAGGGTTGCTAAACAGCAATGTGCCGGACCGCTGCAATTACCATTAAACAATGCAGGAGTAATGGCATTGGATTTTAAAGGTAAAGAGGGAATTGCGACTTCCATCGGGCATTCGCCTGTATCGGCTTTGGTTGATCCGGGAGCGGGTTCGCGGACTGCCATCGGAGAGGCACTTTCAAATATCGTCTGGGCACCTCTTAAAGATGGTTTAGCTTCGGTTTCACTTTCGGCAAACTGGATGTGGGCTTGTAAGAATGAAGGGGAAGATGCCCGTTTGTACGAAGCTGTAAAGGCTTGTTCAGATTTTGCTATTGAACTGGGAATCAATATCCCGACAGGGAAAGACTCGCTGTCAATGAAGCAGAAATATCCGAATGATGAGGTGATTGCCCCGGGTACTGTTATTATTTCGGCAGCCGGTAATTGCTCAAATATCACCAAGGTTGTTGAGCCGGTTCTAAAGCGTAATGGCGGGAATATTTATTATCTTAATTTATCTCAGGATACATTCAAGCTGGGTGGATCTTCTTTTGCTCAGATTTTGAATAAGGTGGGCACAGAAGTCCCGACAATTAAAGACTCAGCTTATTTCAAAAAGGCTTTTAATGTTTTGCAGGATCTGATCAAAGATCGTAATATCAATGCGGGTCATGATGTTGGCAGCGGTGGTTTGATCACCACTTTATTGGAGTTGAGCTTTGCAGAGGTGAATCTGGGTGCTGAATATGATCTGAGTTCATTAAATGAACAGGATACCGTAAAAGCATTCTTTAACGAGAACATTGCAGTAGTTTTCCAGGCTGATGAATCTGTGGAAGCAGTATTTGCTCAGAATGGGATTGAAATCTTTAAAATTGGAACTGTTGCAGAAGGTAATTCAATAAGCATTAAGAATAACAGCGATTCATTCAGATTCAATGTGTCTGAAACAAGAGATACCTGGTACAAAACCTCATTCCTCTTAGATTCAAAGCAATCGAAGAACGGAATGGCGCAGGAGCGTTATACCAATTATAAGAATCAGCCTTTACAATTTACTTTTCCTCCAAATTTTGACGGCAAATTACCAGTCATTGCGAAGGGAGCCACGAGGCCAAAAGCAGCGATCATTCGTGAGAAAGGAAGTAATTCTGAACGCGAAATGGCGAATGCAATGTATCTGGCTGGTTTTGATGTGAAAGATATCCACATGACTGATCTGATCTCAGGAAGGGAAAATTTGGAGGATATACAGTTTATAGGAGCTGTCGGAGGATTCTCCAATTCAGACGTTCTGGGTTCGGCAAAAGGATGGGCTGGTGCGTTTTTGTACAATGAGAAAGCTAATACAGTCCTGAAGAACTTTTTTAAGCGTGATGATACCTTATCAGTGGGTATTTGTAATGGCTGCCAGCTCTTTATGGAGCTTGAACTGATAAATCCTGAGCATGAAGTTCATGGAAAGCTGCATCATAATACCTCGCATAAGCATGAAAGCGGGTTTACATCTGTAAAGATTCAGAAAAACAATTCGGTGATGCTTTCTTCGCTTGAAGGAGCAGTATTGGGAGTCTGGATCTCGCACGGAGAGGGTAAATTCAATTTGCCTTATGCTGAAGAGCAGTATAATATTGTCGCTAAATACGGCTATGAAAGCTATCCTGCAAATCCTAATGGTTCAGATTTCAATACGGCTATGATGTGTGATTCAACAGGAAGACATTTGGTGATGATGCCGCATATTGAGCGTTCAACCTTCCCATGGAACTGGGCGAATTACCCAGACAGAGGCCAGAAAGACGAGGTTTCTCCATGGCTTGAGGCATTTGTGAATGCAAGGGAATGGGTTGAGGGGAGCTTAAAGCAGAAAGCTTAAAGCGGAAAGCTGGGATTGGGGTTCATTGCAAATAGTTAATCTTAAGCACTATTCCTATTCGCCCAGTATCCTCCGCCGGCCGGGGAATGAAAGAGGATGTTTGGAAGAAAGATTTCATTGAAATGGGCATGACCTCCCCCTGCCACCACACCAGGCCATACGCGCCCCCCTCCAAAGGGGGACAGCATGATGCCTAGGAATCTAGGTTCAATGGAAATGCTTATTCTTAAGTACTTTTGTAATCATCGAAATCATATTAATCACCAAAATCACAGTTCAGACAATAATTTTTGGCACTATCCAAATCCTACGAATCCCCTTAATCCAACTAATCCTAGTCCTTAGCGGCCTCCCCCCAGCCCCCTCCAAAGGGGGACAGCATGATGTCTAAGGAATTGGGGTTCATTGGAAATAGTTGCTCTTGAGTATTATTGTAATCCTACGAATCACCTTAATCCTAATAATCCTAATTTCCTAATGATTTTTATTTCCCCCTTGCCTCGTTAGTTTGAAATTATCCATATTTTTATAGATAATCAATTAGCTAACCATGTACAAACATCTTATTATCGTTCTACTGCTTTTTTGCAGCATGAATGGCTTTTCGCAAAATAAAGATCTGATCCTTGGGAAATGGCTTAATGCAACAGGAGAGGCACATATTCAGATTTACCCGATTGGAAACAAGTTCTTTGGCAAGCTGGCCTGGCTTAAAGAGCCTTTGGATGACAATGGGAAACCTAAACTGGACAAGGAAAATCCGCATAATGATTTGAATAAACGTCCGATTCTAGGTTTGGTTTTTCTTAAAGATTTTATCTTCAAAGAAGGAATATGGGAGGGGGGCACTATTTACGATCCCAAAACAGGCAAAACATATAGTTGTAAAATTAGTGCAGATGGTAAGAATAAGATCAATGTACGTGGTTTTGTGGGCTTTTCATTGCTTGGGCGGACTGAAACCTGGACCCGGGTAGAATGAGGTATAATTTTAGCCTGATTTTTATTTGCTTTCTTTCCATTTCCGGATTGAAAGCCCAATCTATACAGCTTTTACAGACAGGTAAGGATACCAGTCTGCGGGGATTATCTGTTGTGGATGATTCCGTTGTCTGGGTAAGTGGCAGCAAAGGCTGGACCGCCATTAGCAATGATGGAGGCAAAAACTGGGACTGGAAGCAAATAAAAGGCTATGAAAACCTCGATTTCAGGGATATTGAGGGTTTTTCGGCCGGTAAAGCTATTATGGTCAGTTCTGGCACACCTGCTGTGATCTTGCTAACAATTGATGGTGGCCAATCATGGAAGGAAGTCTACAGAAACGAATCTAAGGATATCTTTCTGGATGGTATGGATTTCTGGGATGCTGAGAAAGGGATTATTTATGGTGACCCGATCAATGGGCAGATGGTCTTACTGGAGACCAGAGACGGTGGAATGAGCTGGCAGAATATCAGTGTTCAGAACAAAATATCTCTTGTAGCCGGAGAAGCGAGTTTTGCGGCGAGCGGGACAAATATACGCACAGGAAAGGGAGGAAAGGTCTGGATTGCAACGGGTGGGATCCAATCAAGAATATTCAGGTCGGATGATTATGGATTGAACTGGGAAGCCATACAATTGCCAATTATTCAGGGTAAGAGTAGTACAGGGCCATTTTCCATCGCATTTTATAAGAATAAAACAGGAGTCGCTGCCGGAGGTGATTTTCTTTCTGATACTTCCAGACTGAACAATTTGGTTCTGACAATAAATGGGGGTCGGGCCTGGATGAAACCACAGAATACATTATTCGGTTATCGTTCGGCAATAGAATATTTATCAAAAAATGAATTACTTGCATGCGGACCAAAGGGTACAGACCGTTCTGTGGATGGCGGTAAAACCTGGGTGCAACTTTCTGATCTGGGTTTCCATACTGTCAGAAAGGCAAAATCAGGCGATCTGGTATTACTGACGGGAGGAAACGGGCGTATTGCTATTTATCATGACTGAAAAGTTTTGCTATTCAATTTTAAGACTTAAATGCTACTATGAATCTTGAATTCAATAAAAATGAGGACAGCAATAAGCAGCTGGTCTATGAGGTGAAAACCCGCTTAAAGAAAATTTATGCCGGGGGTGGTGAGAAAGCCGCAGCGAAGCAGAAGGAGAAGGGAAAGATGCTGGCACGTGAGCGGATCAGTTATTTACTCGATCCGGATAGCCAATGGTTGGAGATCGGGGCTTTTGCCGCTGAAGATATGTATCAGGATGTTGGCGGCTGCCCTTCGGCGGGAGTGGTTACAGGCATAGGTTATGTTTCGGGCAGGCAGTGTATGATTGTTGCGAACGATGCGACTGTAAAGGCTGGTGCCTGGTTCCCGATGACGGCTAAAAAGAACCTCAGGGCGCAGGAGATTGCGATGGAGAACCGTTTACCTGTGATCTACCTGGTTGATTCAGCTGGGGTGTTTTTACCAATGCAGGATGAGATTTTTCCTGATAAGGAGCATTTCGGACGAATTTTCCGTAATAATGCGATCATGAGTGGCATGGGAATCGTGCAGATTTCTGCAATTATGGGATCATGTGTTGCAGGAGGGGCCTATTTACCGATCATGAGCGATGAAGCGATGATTGTTGAGGGGACCGGCTCGGTATTTCTGGCAGGAAGTTACCTTGTGAAATCAGCCATCGGAGAAGATATTGATAATGAAACGCTGGGTGGTGCGAGTACGCATTGTGAAATATCCGGCGTGACCGATTATAAACACCCCAATGATGCGGCTTGTCTGGATTCTATCCGTAAGGTCATGAGCATGCTTGGGAGTCCGCAGAACGCTGGTTTTGACCGGATTAAGCCTGCTGCACCTAAATTGAATGAAGAGGAGATCTACGGATTCCTGCCTGAGAGCAGAGAGAATCCTTATGATATGCGGGAGATCATTCTTCGCCTGCTCGACAATTCTGAGTTTGAAGAATATAAAGCTTTATACGGGCAGAGTATTATTTGCGGATTAGGGCGGATTGATGGCTGGGCCGTCGGTATTGTAGCCAATCAGCGTAAGGTGGTAAAAAGCAAAAAGGGTGAAATGCAGTTCGGTGGTGTAATTTACTCTGATTCTGCAGATAAGTCTGCCCGGTTCATCATGAATTGCAACCAGAAGAAGATCCCCTTAGTTTTTTTGCAGGATGTGACTGGCTTTATGGTGGGGAGTCGCTCGGAGCAGGGTGGGATTATCAAGGATGGTGCTAAAATGGTGAATGTAGTTGCGAATTCGGTTGTTCCGAAGTTTACGATTGTGATTGGAAACTCCTATGGTGCAGGTAATTATGCGATGTGTGGTAAAGCTTATGATCCTCGTTTGATCTATGCCTGGCCTTCAGCTAAGATCGCGGTAATGGGGGGGCAGCAGGCGGCTAAAGTATTGCTTCAGATTCAGGAAGCTTCTTTAAAAGCAAAAGGGGAGGTAATTACTCAGGAAAAAGAGGATGAATTGCTAAATGAGATAAAAGACCGTTATGATGCTCAAACTACTCCATATTATGCGGCATCACGTTTATGGGTGGATGGAATTATTGATCCGCTTGAGACCCGCAAGGTGATTTCGATGGGAATTGAGGCAGCAAATCAGTCGCCAATTGAGAAGTCCTTTAACGCAGGCATTTTACAGACCTAAATAAAACCGATGAAGTATTTAATTCTAAGTATATTCTTATTAGGGGCGCTTGGTGCGAGTGCCCAGACCGGAGCAAAACTCCATAATAAGGCCATTGTAGTAGATACCCATGGGGATGTATTATCCGATCAGATCAAATCGGGTATTGATGTTGGAGTCCGACAGAAGAGTGGAAATTTTGATCTGGTACGTGCTAAAGAAGGTGGATTGGATGTACAGGTTTTTTCGGTCTGGAGTGATTATACCGGAGGATTTGCAATGGCAAACAGGCAGATTGATTCGCTGGATGCACTGATCAGTCGTCACCCGGATAAGATCGCTAAGGTAATAACTGCTTCAGAATTGAAATCGGCTGTGAAACAAGGGAAAATGGCTGCTTTGTTTGGTGTAGAGGGCGGACATATGATCGAGAACAAGATCGAAAACCTCGAAGCGCTTGCCAAACGCGGCATGACCTATATGACCCTTACCTGGAATAACAGTACACCATGGTCGAGTTCGGCCTATGAAGAAACTTTTAAGAAGGATAGTTTAAAGCAAATCGGACTCAGTGATCTGGGAAAACAGATCATCAAACGTATGAATGAACTTGGGGTGATCGTGGATCTTTCGCATGTGGGTGAGACTGCTTTTTACGATGCGATTAAGGCTTCGACTAAGCCTGTAATGGCTTCACATAGTTCAGCCTATGTATTTAATGCACATCAGCGGAATTTGAAGGATGATCAGATCAAGGCCATAGCCAAGACTGGAGGAGTGGTTTTTGTGAACTTTTATACCGGTTTTTTGGATAGTACTTATAGCGGTAAACAAAAGCAATACAATGACAGACATAAAGCTGAACTGAGCACATTGACAGCGAAATATAATAGTCGCGCAAGAGCTTCTGAAGAGATCAATACTAAGTACCGTCAGGAAATAGAGGATATGCGTGCTCCATTGTCATTGCTTATTGATCATATCGATCATATGGTCAAACTTGTTGGCGCAGATCATGTTGGTTTAGGTGCTGATTATGATGGCGCAGAGTCTTACCCTAAAGGTCTGGATGATGTTTCCAAATACCCACTCATTACTGAAGCATTACTGCAAAGGGGCTATTCAGGTAAAGATGTGAAGAAGATATTGGGGGGGAATTTTATTAGACTCCTTCGGGAAGCTAAAAGTTGAAAGCTTAAAGCTGAAAGCGGGGATTGGGGTTAATTGGAAAAATTTTGCTCTTATTAGGATACCTAAGCGCCCAGTATCCCCCGCTGGCGGGGGGAATTAAAGGGGGAGGATGGACAGAAAGATTAAAGCTAAAAGCAAAAAGCTGAAAGTGAGGATTTGAGTTAAGATTCAAGTACATTTTTAACTGTCAACCTGGTAGCTATCGAGTCTCATTTTAACAGATCTTTACTCGCGGAAAAATCACCATAACATAAAAATTATTTTCGCTCATCGAGATTGA
Source organism: uncultured Sphingobacterium sp. (assembly GCA_964524205.1). Taxonomy (GTDB): domain Bacteria; phylum Bacteroidota; class Bacteroidia; order Sphingobacteriales; family Sphingobacteriaceae; genus Daejeonella. The sequence continues at coordinate 8,247 of CAZGCG010000147.1, forward strand.
CGGTCAATTGTCAACTGTCAATTATCAACTGTCAACTAATTAAATGTTCCACCAATACGTCATCTTCAGCACCAGGAATCTGTTCTTGACAGAGAAGGGTGTAGGAAGGTAATTGTCGGTATACACAATAAAGATGTCGGAGGCGGGCTTATAACGCCATTGTACGCGGGTATTTACATTGATATTGT
>CAZGCG010000148.1:0-8376 GCA_964524205.1 uncultured Sphingobacterium sp.
TTTATGATGAAATTCAAGGCAGTATACCAATTACTCATTCGATCAATTTTTACAATAAAATATTAAAAGATAAGCTGGTAAGTGATAGTTCCATTTATGTAAGTGATTCTGAAAAGCTAAATTTACTGGAACACAGAAAGGCTCTTGGCGAATTCGGAAGTATTGCCGGCAGAAAGGTATTTCTGAGAAAACAATCCGGCAACCTGGGCCTTACAATTTTTGAAGGAAATCATGAAATGCTAACTGAATACGCATTTAATGAACTGATAAGAGAGTAGGCTGATTGATTTCTGACTCATTTACAAAAGATGTTTTTACATTTTTTACACAATTAACTCTCAATATTCCAATATCTTCGGTATTTGAAAAATTAAACTAACCATAAAATCATGAAGAAAATATCAATCCTGTTTACTGCAGTAATCTGCAGTTTAATCACTCTTAACGCTCATGCTCAGCTACTAATGCCGCAGGCTAGCAGTTCCCAAACTCTTATCCAGGAATTCGGAATGGGCAAAGTAAGCGTAAAATATTCCCGTCCAAATATTAAGGGAAGAAGTATTACGGCTGACCTGGCTCCTAATGGTGAAGTATGGCGCACAGGAGCCAATGATGCTACGGTTATAAGCTTCACAGATGCAGTGACAATGGAAGGAAACGCAGTTGCCCCGGGTGAATATGCATTATTTACAATCCCGGGTAAGGATGAGTGGACAATAATTTTGAATAAGGAAACCAAGCAGTGGGGCTCATACAGTTACAAACAATCAGAAGATGTTTTACGTTTTAAAGTTAAACCGGTCAAGCTGAAGGAAAAAATTGAAACTTTCACGATCACTTTCAACGATGTGACTACTTCAACCGCCCGGCTTGATTTACTATGGGGCAATATCAGAGTACCTGTAAATATGACAACCGACTCTGATTCCAAAGTAATGGCTGGAATTGATGAAGCCATGAAAGGAGATAAAAAACCATATTATCCGGCTGCAGTCTATTATTTTGAAAATGGTAAAGATTTAACCAAAGCATTGGAATGGATCAGTATAGCAGAAGCCGGAGACCAGAAAGCACCATGGTTTAAATACCAGAAAGCCCGTATTCAGTTAAAAATGGGAGATAAAGCCGGTGCTGCACAAACTGCTAAAGCCGGAATCGAAGCAGCAAAAGCAATGAATAATGCAGAATACATCCGCCTTAATGGAAAAATCCTTTCTGCTTCCGGTGGCCGCTAATCGGTTGTTTTAATTTTTTATATTATAAAGCCTTCAAAAAGAAGGCTTTATAATTAATTCATATTTAGATTATCAAACTAATAATACCTGAACTATGAAGTGGGCTTTCGCAATTCAACGTAAGATCAGGCTAGCCATCGTTCTGGCTATCATGATGCTATTTGTCATCTTATTTAGTTTGATGGAGACATACAATGTGAGCAAAATCTCTAAATCATTCAACTCGATTTATGAAGACAGGCTTATTCCGGCGGTTGATCTCTACGCTATTTCAGGTCATATTCATACCAAACGCAATAAACTGGTAACTTTCCTGTTTACTGGAAAGATCAGTACAGAGGAAATTAGCCGTGCTCTTAGTTCTTCTAATAAACAATTAGATTCACTGATTAGTAAGTATGAGAATACTTATCTGGTTAAAGCCGAAACCAATCATCTTCAAAATCTCAAAAAAAATCTTAAAACTTTTGAAAGGGATGAATTGTTGCTGATCAATGCTGCTTCAGAAAATAAAGAGCTGGCAAAAACGCTTTATCTGAATACTTCGGTACAACTTTATGATGAACTGGATAAAGATTTGATCGAACTGACGAAGGTTCAATCTGAAATAGGTAAAGAATTACTCGCGGAATCAGTCAAGAGCCAGTTGAGTTCCGACTTTATTTCCAGACTTCAGATTATCATTGCAATCATTCTGGGACTGATCATTATGATCCTGATTCTTACAGACAAACAAGTGGTGCTTAAGCAGGAGAAATTTAACTTGAATTAACTGCTGTGATAGAGTTAATTTAATTTTAAGACTTAGTAATGATAAACTCAGGTCTTATTAAATAGTTAGTACCTCACCACGTGCCCCGCATCTTCAATAGCCCTGATGATCTCAACTTTTAGCAGTGTATCGGGGCAGCTAACCTCAGCTCTTCCTCTTTCTGTTATGACATGAGTGATCCCAAGCTTTTTTATGGATTCAGACACCTCCTGCTGCTTGTGCAAGCGGGTCATGGTTGGAATTTCAAATAATACCGTTTTCATTTTTAAAATAATTGAAAGCAATTATATCTAAGACGTTGAGCATAAGTTAAATGCTACAGTCGGGATGAATTATTTGCTTAGATTTTATTCAATTCGCTTATTTCTTCAGCAGAGATAGTGATACCATCCCGTGTCTGTACAGGAACCGGTACTAAAGCAAACTTTGCTTTGATAAGACCCAGGTTTTCAGGCACCTCGTTTATTGCAGTCTCTTCCCAAACTTTTGCTGGAACAGGTACATTAAACTTTCTGTAATCTTTAGCTAAGTTTTCAGGAGCTTCTGCATCAGGATTTCCCCAAACAAATTCAGCTACCGGTACCAAAGCCGATTTAGCTTTTACAAATTTTAGGTTCTCAGGAACTTCAAAATCATTTGCTGTCCAATCACGCGGCGATACCGGAACATAGGAATGCATGCAATTTGTTGAGTGATCATCCATGTATTTTACATTTGCGAATGATTCAGAATTCAGAAAAAGGATAAATAATGCGATTAGTGTGTTTAGTATTGTTTTCATAATATTTTCGATTTGTTTCCTCAAATGTAGAGCGGATATCAGAGCCGGCATATAGGAATTAGGCAGGTAAGGCTGATAACTCGGTGAAAAAGGGGAAAATATCGGTGAAAACGGAAATTGATTTTTTACCGTTGGATGGGAATAGGGACCCGATAGCTATCGGGTGGGAAATAGGAAATAGGAAATTGATAACCAGGAATCCGTAATTCGTAATTGATAACTCGTAATTGGAACCCGATAGCTATCGGGTGGGAAATGGGTAGTGGGAATTCCGGGGATTTAGGAAAGCAATTTCTGACGAAGTAAGAATTCAAGCTGATCATTAGAAACAGCCAGTTTACTGTTCATTTCCTTGATCTCTTTATTTGCCTGATAAACTTCAAACGCCTTTTTTATGGTTTCATTGAGCTCCTGTTCACTCCAGGGCTTACTGAGATAATGGTATATTTTACCTTTATTAACTGCATCAATAACCGCATTCATATCAGCATAGCCGGTAAGGAGGATTCGGACAGGATCCGGGTACTTTTCAATGATCTTTTCCAGGAATTCGATTCCGGTCATATTGGGCATACGCTGATCAGTGATGATAATTTCAACCGGTTTGGTCTCTAAAATTTTAATTGCAGCATCTGCACTCGAAGCTATCAATACATTATATTTAAGCCGGAAAGTAGCCTTGAAAGAAACAAGGTTATTTTCTTCGTCATCAACATACAGTATATCGATCTTTTTATCAGACATTTGTTACAACATTAAAATTTTAGCAAAAATAAGTATAAATAATAAAAAGCTTACCATTTATCATGTAAATTATACTCAGTAACAATTTATTATTGAATTTATCAAATAAGATTATAGGCATTATTCAAAATCATAATGCTGAATATACCACCTAAAAATGGAAATAGAATTTAACAACGGCAATCCGGTAGTCAGATTAAGAGCTTTCAGGGCAATTGATGATCGCAGATCATGCGAGTTGTTTGTGGAGGGCCATAAACGGGTTTTAACGAGCATTGGAGTCGAAAAAGTAACCTCTTCCAATAACGAGTGGATGGATAATCCCGCTGCATTCGTTATGATTGTGGAGTCGCTGGATAAGCAAAATGTCTATGGAGGAGCAAGGATACACGTTGCGGGGGGATCTGAGCCGCTTCCAATTGAACAGGCTACAGGAGCACTTGATCCTTCAATTTATGATCTGGTATGGCAGTATGCCCAGAAAGGCACCGGAGAGGGTTGCGGACTGTGGAATTCGAGGGAAATCGCCGGTTATGGCATCGGCAGTATATTTTTAACAAGAGTTGGGGTAGCCATGTCCAGGCAAATTGGTCTTGATTCATTATTTGGTCTGTGTGCTCCATATACCGTAAAGATGGCTCAAAGTGTAGGCTATGAAATTGAATATGGAATAGGAAACAATGGTACTTTTTATTACCCAAAACTCGATCTTGTTGCTACTGTCTTAATTCTGAGAGATCTGGAGAACCTGAGTGCAGCTGATGATGAGAACAAGGAAGCCATCATATCCTTGCGTGAAAATTTAAAATGTGTACGTATTGAAGAGCTTCGGAATAAAAAAATTGAAATCCACTACGATATTGAAATACCCAATATGGATAAATGGGATTTACAGGCAACTATTGCAAATGCTAAGAAATTAACATCTACCAAGAGCATTGATGAGCGAAACATCAATTTACTGTAAATCTGATTTAAAATTTGCCAATATCTGGTATTTTGGTACATTAAACATTATTACATTAACCTGATCTAACCTATGAATACCAGGCTTTCTGAGCTGATAAAAGCATCCGGACAGATGCAGCTTGTTTATAAACCCGTATTTCTCAGAATAACTGACCCACTTGAAAGAATAGCCCTCGATCAGTTGATTGAGAACCAGGTTTCCTTTTTTCATGATGAAATTTATGGCCAGTTGCAGGAACTGGTAAAAATGAAAAATCCGGCAGTGCGTATAAAACCTGAAGAATATCCTGAACTGATTCAAAAACATTTAGGAGGCCGGGATATCCATTCTTATGGAGTTTGGGTATATTATCCATGGAGCAGGCGTTTGGTTCACATGCTGGATGAAGAAGAATTTATTAAGGTTCGAAGCAACCGGAATCAGTATAAAATAACCCTGAAAGAGCAGGAAATACTAAGTACCAAGCGCATTGGTATCATCGGCTTGTCTGTGGGTCAGTCCATCGCTTTAACATTGGCTATGGAACGTGGTTTTGGGGAACTCCGTCTCACTGACTTCGATACACTTGAATTAAGTAATCTGAACCGGATCCGCTCGGGTGTTCATAATCTTGGAATACCAAAAGTGGTGATTACAGCGAGGGAAATCGCAGAAATGGATCCTTTCCTTAAAGTCATTTGCTTCTTTAACGGATTGAACGAAGAAAACATGGATAGTTTCTTCAGCGATAATGGGAAATTAGACCTTTTGGTGGATGAATGTGATGGCCTGGACATAAAAATACTCGCTCGTTTCAAGGCAAGGGAACTTCGAATTCCGGTTATTATGGATACCAGCGACCGCGGTATGCTTGATGTAGAACGCTTTGATCTTGAACCAAACCGACCTTTACTGCATGGAACCATCGAAAATGTTGATCCACAAAACATTAAGAATTTAAGTACCGAAGATAAAATACCGGTGATGCTACAAATGCTTGGAGTTGAAAACATCTCCCTGAGAGCTAAAGCATCGATGATAGAGGTTGAACAAACGATCAATACCTGGCCTCAGCTTGCCAGTTCTGTTGCTCTTGGAGGCGCAGTAGGGGCAGATGTCAGCAGGCGTATTCTGCTGGATCAGTATCATGACTCAGGACGTTATTATATCGATCTGGAAGAACTTATTGCCGATAAAGAAAAACATTCAGATGATAAAAAGGTAACAAGACTGAACCCTTTCAAGCCATTAACGGTTGAAGAACTGGAAGTGATTGCATCCAGAGTACTTCCAGCATCAATGCCTGATGATATATACCCAGATAAAGAAAGTATCAGCAGTATGGTAGCTGCAGCGGCGGCAGCCCCCTCAACAGGAAACGACCAGCCCTGGAAATGGTTTTATAAAAAAGGAACTTTATTTCTTTTTCACGATGAATTCAGGTCTCATTCATTCGGTGATTTTCAGAAAACAGCCTCCTTCATCACCTTTGGAGCAGCATATGAAAACCTGTTTGTACATGCTTTAAGCCTGGGAATTGAACCTTATTATTCATTCTTTCCTGACAAATCTTCAGAAAAGCTGGTCGCCGCAATCAGATTCAGGAAGCTAAATCCAAACCCTCTCAGCGATCTGTTGAAACCGCTTGACCAGGCAATATTCAAACGTCATACAAACAGAATTATAGCACCAAAAGCCGAAATATCGGGCGATCTATATAGCAGGCTGGCAACATTGGCCGAATCTGTACCGGGTGCAAAAGTCAGGTTCTTTACTGATGAAAATGACATGAGAAGTATGGCCCGGATCATCGGAGCCTGCGACCGGATGCGATTGCTTCATCCTGAGGGACATTACGACTTTGTTCATCGTGAAATGCGCTGGACTCCGGAAGATGCAGAAAAAACACTGACCGGCATAGATATACGAACTCTGGAGCTTGGAAATTCATTGATGGCTGCGATGGGCGTGATCAAAAGTGAAAAAGTGATCGATGCTGTAAAGCAGTTTGGAGGAGGCAATGCACTTGGCATGCTTGCAATGCGTACGGTATCTACAGCTTCGGCATTATGTATGATCAGCATCCCGGGATATGAACTGAAAAATTTCTTTGAAGGCGGCCGTTCTATGGAAAGATTCTGGCTTGAGGCAACAAACCTCAATCTGGCTATTCATCCGGTAATTTCTCCGCTCTATCTTTTTTCGCGTATTTTGCATGGTAATGGTGAGGGACTCGATGAAAAAAATATCAAAGAGCTTCAGTATTTAAGAGAAGCTTTTAATAAAATTGCCGGCACCGGGAATAACGATGCGGAAGTATTTCTTACAAAGATAGCCATAGCAAAAGAGCCTGTTTTAAAAGCTCACCGCTTGCCTGTTAAAGATATTCTGAATTTTGACGAATAGCTCAATGAACAATGGATTATTCAGCTTTGAAATATTAAAAATGAAGAGGTTTAACTGGATCCTGATCATTTTACCCCTGCTCTTTTCATTGATGGCTTCTGCCCAGGAGCCAGTCGTTTTTAAGGGCGCCAACCTGGTTATTGGTAATCATGTATCCATTTTAGAAGACCAAACGAATAACTTAAGTATAAAAGAAGTTGTCATTTCAGATGCTTTTGTTGCCTCAGATGTGCCTATTCCTAACCTTCAGTTAAGCAAATCAGATTTCTGGATCAAATTCAGCATAAAAAATGAAAGCGATCAGGAGCAAATCTTGCTTGCACTGGAATATCCCATGCTGAGCACCTGCGAGTTCTATTCCATGGCAGATGGACGCGTTCAGAGATTAAGTTATGATGAGGCATTTTCCAAAAGGAAATACAAACACCAGAATTTCATTTTCGATATTAACCTTACCAAAGGAGCTACTTCTGTTTATTACCTGCGGGTAAAAAGTTCAGAACAGATGGTGCTTCCGATAATCATTGGCTCGGAAAAAACCATAATGGAGAAACTGGTTACCAATGATCTGGCCTGGGGAATTTTCATTGGTCTGATTTTGGTCATGGTTGTTTATAATTTCTTTATCTGGCTTTCGGTTAGAGACTCCAGTTATTTTTATTATGTTTTTTACAGTTTGTTTGTCGGGTTAACCCAGGTTACTCTTAGCGGATACACCTATCGCTTCATTCTATCTGATTCTCCCGGATTAAACCATCTAAGCATTATTCTTTTTGCCGGACTTGCCGGAGTGACGGGCAACCTGTTTATGATGCACTTCCTGCAAACCAGGGAGAATACCCCCAAACTTCATAAAGCAACCTATGTTTCAATATTTATTTATAGCGCGGCAATAGTATTACGATTACTGGGCTATGATCAGGCAAGTTACAGGGCAATTGATATTGCAGCGGTAACCACTGTATTGCTTACTTTCACGGTAACGATATCCCTTTCATTAAAAGGTTATCGTCCCGCAATTTTATTCCTGCTTGCTTTCAGTTTATTTTTTACAGGCTTATTACTATTTGTACTTCGAAATATTGGAGTGGTTCCATACAACGACTTTAGTAACTACACCAAAGAAGGTGGTATTGCATTAAATGTGGTCTTATTGGCGTTTGCTCTTGCCGACAAGATCAATACCTTTAAACGAGAAAAGGAAAGATCACAGGAAGAAACATTAATGGCGTTAAAGGAAAATGAACGGATCATCCGGGAGCAAAATGTAATCCTTGAAACCAAAGTAAATGAACGTACCCAGGAACTCAGTCAGGCGAATTCAGACCTTAGCCAGACACTCATTGATCTGAAAGAAGCAGAAGGACAATTGGTAGAGGCAGAAAAAATGGCATCACTTGGACAGTTGACAGCGGGTATTGCTCATGAAATAAATAATCCTATTAACTTCGTTACATCCAATATCACTCCTCTTAACCGGGATGTTGAT
>CAZGCG010000149.1:0-8277 GCA_964524205.1 uncultured Sphingobacterium sp.
CATTAGGTGCAGGTGAAATGTGGATGTATCATATTGCCGGAGGTGGTGAAGGGGTTCAGTTGACAAAAAGAAAAAATGACCAGCAGGATGCCGGTGAACCTGAAATTTCACCTGATGGAAAATACGTTTATTTCTCTGAGGATGTCAGTCCGGGACCTTTATTCCAGTACAACAAAGACCCGAACGGTGAAATTTACAATATCCGAAGACTTAATCGTGAAACAGGCATCATTGAAACTGTTGCCGGAGGAAGCGGAGGTGCTATGCGTCCTCAGATTTCACCTGATGGTAAGTTTCTTGCATTTGTAAGAAGAGTACGGCTAAATACTGAATTATTTATACAGGACCTGCAGACGGGTGAAGAATGGTCGGTTTATGAGGACCTTACGCATGATCAGCAGGAAGCCTGGGCAATTTTCGGACTTTATCCCAATTTTGCCTGGACACCCGACAGCAGGGAAATCATCTTTTATGCAGAGGGTAAAATCAGAAAACTTGAGGTATTGACTCAATATCTGTCTGAAATTCCATTTGAAGTAAGTGTTAATCAAACAATAACCGACGCCCTTCATTATGAACAGAAGGTATTTAATGAAGAATTTTTAGTCAGGATGATCCGTCAGTTAAGTACATCTCCGGATGGAAAAAAAATTGCATTTAATGCGGCCGGATATATCTATTTAAAGGATCTTCCAAACGGAAAACCAATACGCATCTCAACTGGAAATGAATTTGAATTTGAACCTGAATTCAGCCCGGATGGCAAATCCCTGGTTTACGTAAGCTGGTCGGATGATAACCGGGGATCAATCATGAAATATAGTATACCCGACTCTTCGTTTATGAGGCTCAGCACTGAAAAGGGTTATTACTACAGTCCCAAATTCTCAAACAAAGGCGATAAAATTGTATACAGGAAAGGAGTAGGTAATGATGTATTAGGCTATGCTTTTGGAAAGAACCCAGGTATCTACATGATACCGGCAAACGGAGGAACACCCACTTTAATTCTGAACAATGGTATCCGTCCAAGCTTTAACACAAATGATACCCGTATTTTTTTCCAGAGTACTGAGGCCGATAAAAAAGCATTGAAAAGCATGGATTTGAATGGCGGAAATATCAGAACCCACTATACTTCCACCTATGCAAATGCTTTTAGTCCGAGCCCCGATGGCAAATGGATAGCATTTACTGAACTTTTCAATGTTTACATTACTCCCTTTGCAAGTACAGGTATGGCTCTGGACCTTTCATCCAATAACAAATCATTGCCCCTTACTAAAGTTAGTAAAGATGCAGGAACCTATATCCACTGGAGTAAAGACTCACAGAGATTAAACTGGACCTTAGGCCCCAAATATTTTTCAAAGGATATAAATAGCTCATTCAGCTTCCTGACAGGCGATGAAAAAGCAGCAAAATCTGATTCCCTGGGCCTGGATATTGATCTGCGTTTAAAATCTGATATTCCGGATAGTAAAATTGCAATTACCAATGCCCGGATTATTACGATGAAAGGTGATGAAGTTATAGAAAATGGCACCATTGTAATCGACAAAAATAAAATAACAGCCATAGGAGTGAATATAAGCCCACCTGCAGATGCCAGGCTTATTGATGCGAGTGGAAAAACAATTATGCCCGGTATTATTGATGTTCACAGTCATTTGAGAGCCAGCTCTGATGGGGTTAGTCCGCAGCAGGACTGGAGTTATTATGCTAATCTTGCCTTTGGGGTTACCACTTCACATGATCCTTCAGCCAATACTGAAATGGTATTCAGCCAGGCAGATATGGTTAAAACAGGGGCTATGGTTGGTCCAAGGGTTTATTCTACCGGAACCATTTTGTATGGTGCTGATGGTGATTTTAAAACTGTTGTGAATAGTCTGGATGATGCCCGTTCTGCATTGAGAAGGATGAAAGCTGTTGGGGCCTTTTCTGTAAAGTCCTACAATCAGCCAAGGCGGGATCAGCGTCAGCAAATCATACAGGCTGCAAGGGAATTACAGTTAGAGGTTGTTCCTGAAGGCGGATCTACCTTCTTTCATAATCTGACTCATATTCAGGATGGACATACCAGTTTGGAACACAATATCCCACAGGTTCCCTTATTTAAAGACGTAAAAGCATTATGGAATAAGAGTACAACCTCATATACCCCTACCCTAATTGTAAGCTATGGTTCTCAATCGGGTGAAAACTACTGGTACGACCGTACCAATGTATGGGAAAATGAGCGTCTCCTTAGCAACACACCAAGGTACATCGTCGACTCAAGGTCAAGAAGAAGAACTACATCCGAATTTGCAGATTATGGCCATATTAAAGTTGCCAGAGCTGCGAAAGAGCTATCAGATGGCGGAACTAAAATAAACCTGGGAGCACACGGTCAGCTTCAGGGACTTGGAGCACACTGGGAGTTATGGATGTTTGCACAGGGGGGCATGTCGTCCCTGCAGGCCATCAGAAGCGCCACATTAAATGGTGCTGAGCACTTAGGCATGGCAAAGGAGATCGGTTCACTGGAGACCGGAAAACTCGCCGATATGCTTATTCTGGATGCAAATCCACTTGACGACATCAGAAATACCGAAAAAATCAAGTATGTGATCATCAATGGTCGTGTGTATGATACCGAAACGATGAATGAAACTATCAGCCGGGAAAAAGCGCGCAACCTGTTTTGGTGGCAGATGAGCAGATCAGAAAGTTTTAGCATTCCAACGGGAAATGTTGAAACTTATACTTTCACGCATCCGGAATGTGATTAAAAAGCGAGGCAAACGCTGACAGGGTTTTAAACCCTGTCAGCGTTTAATCAAATATTCTGTGCAATAACATAACCTGCCGACCAGGCCCATTGAAAATTATAACCGCCCAGCCATCCGGTCACATCTACACATTCGCCACCAAAGAACAAACCGGGCACTTTTTTAGCCTCCAGTGTTTTGGAGGATAATTCATCGGTAGCCACTCCTCCCCTCATTACTTCGGCCTTATCATAGCCTTTATCACCAGCAGGTTTAACATCGAAATGATGGATATACTGATCAATTTTCTGAAGATCTTCTTTAGTTAAAGATGCCAGATTCTTCTCAACAGGTAAGAATTTTGAAAGTGCATCCGAAAATTTCTTTGTGAAGAGATCCGACAATAATCCGGAAAGGGTTTTACGGCCATTGATTAATTTCTGAGCCTGAATAAGCTCTGTGATACTATCATTGGGAAGCAGATCGATCGAAATATGTTCTCCAGGCCTCCAATAGGATGAAATCTGAAGGATAGCCGGACCACTTAAGCCCCAATGAGTAAACAATATATTTTCTTCAAAACTGATCCGGTCATTCGAAACCCTGCTGAATATCGAATTACCTGAAAGCTGGGCATACCATTCGGCATCTTTACCGGTAATTGTGAGCGGAACGAGAGCAGGCGCTGTTTCAGTGATCTTTATCCCGAGGTGCTTTGCTACCTTAAGACCAAAATCAGTAGCACCCATTTTCTGAATTGGTAGCCCGCCACTTGCGATCACTACCTTTGGCACCCTGATATCTTTCAATTTGCCAGCCCTGGAATAGATGATCTTAAAATCCCCTTCCTCTGTCTTCAGAACCTCCTTCACTTCTGCATTACAAATGATCTGCTGATCAAGGTCAGCACAAAGCGACTCAAAAACCCGTACTATATCCTTTGCATTATTGCTAACCGGGAATAATTGTCCAAGAGTTTTTTCCTTACCCAAAATACCATTTGCCTCGAAAAAGCCAATCGTATCTTCTACAGTAAACTGCGAAAAGGCAGATTTGCAGAAATGTGGATTGCCAGAAATAAAATTTGATTCTGAAGCATACAGATTAGTGTAATTACATCGTCCCCCTCCTGAAATTAGAATTTTAGCTCCAACTTTCTCATTTTTCTCAAGAATCAGGGTTCTTTTGCCAAGATATCCGGCCTGCACGGCACACATCAGTCCGCAGGCACCCCCACCAATAATTACAGCATCAAAATTATCTCCCATACTCATTCAGGTGGTAAATATAAAGGCTTATCCTCAGGAAAATTTATTCTTTAACGCAGCAAGCTTAATGGCTATATCGGTTTCTGGAGCAGCTTCCTTCTCCCTGGGCTTTTTAACATAATTTACAGTTGATTGCTTTGGAGCAGGATTATAACTTTGTTTTGGCCTTGGCTCCGGCTTATTTTCTGATTTCATTGAAAGTGCAATACGCTTTCTGTTCACATCCACCTCAGTTACCCTGACCATCACTTTCTGACTTACTTTTACGACTTCATTTGGATCTTTAATGAATTTATCGGCCATCTGACTCAGGTGAACCAGTCCATCCTGATGAACACCAATATCAACAAAGGCGCCAAAAGCAGTGATATTCGTAATTATTCCCGGCAAAGTCATCCCAACATGAAGGTCGGTAATTGCATTGATACCATCAGAAAAACTAAAGGCTTCAAATTGCTCTCTTGGGTCAAGACCAGGCTTTGCCAGTTCCTTTAAAATATCATTTAGGGTTGGCAGACCAACGGTTTCACTGACATAATTCTGCAATTTGATCTTTTGACGTATATGTTCATCTTTCATCAGGTCTTCCACTTTGCAGTTCAGATCTTTGGCCATTTGTTCAACAAGCGTATAGCGTTCGGGATGCACCGCACTGCTATCTAGCGGATGTTCAGCGTTCCTGATGCGTAAAAATCCTGCTGCCTGCTCAAATGCCTTATCCCCAAGCCGTGGAATTTGCCTTAGTTCAGATCTCCTTTTAAACGCACCATTCTTATTGCGGTACTCGACAATATTTTGCGCCAATTGCGGACCAAGTCCCGAAATATAAGCCAGGATCTGTTTTGAAGCCGTATTCAATTCCACACCAATCGAATTTACACAACTGATTACCGTATCATCCAATGAGGCCTGTAGTTGATTCTGATCCACATCATGCTGGTATTGACCGACACCGATCGATTTGGGATCAATCTTAACCAGTTCTGCCAGTGGATCCATTAAACGACGGCCGATAGAAACAGCTCCCCTAACAGTAATATCCTTATCCGGAAACTCTTCTCTCGCGACATCAGATGCTGAATAAATAGAAGCACCACTTTCATTCACCATAACTACAACAATATCAGTTAATTGCAGTGATCTAACAAAAGTTTCAGTTTCTCTTCCAGCAGTTCCGTTTCCTATAGCAATAGCCTCAATTCTATACTTTTCGACCAGGAATTTTATGGTTTTAGCGGCTTCCTTAGCGGCCTCAGCTCCGTTATGAGGATAAATATTGGTATTCTCAATTAACTGCCCCTGATCATCGAGGCAAACAAGCTTACAACCTGTCCTGAAACCCGGGTCGATAGCCATAATACGTTTCTGGCCAACGGGTGCGGCTAACAGCAATTGGCGGGCATTATCTGCAAAAACCCTTATTGCTTCAGTATCTGCCTGCTTTTTGGTCATTAATCGAATCTCTGTTTCCATAGAAGGCTTGATCAGACGTTTATATGCATCTGCAGCAGCCTGTAAAACCTGTTCTGAAGATGGGTTAGATCCCTTTACAAATAAGTCTTCCAGGATTCTGATCGCATCGTCTTCAGGTACTTCGATATCCAGTGTGAGAATAATTTCCTTCTCGGCCCTTCTTAAAGCTAATACCCGATGGGAAGGTGCGGTTTTTACAGGTTCTGTCCAATCGAAATAGTCTTTGTACTTCTGCCCTTCAATTTCCTTCCCTTTAATCAATTTAGAATGAAAAGTACCCGACTGTATGAACAGTTCACGCATTTTGCTTCGAAGTTCAGGCTGCTCAGCCATAAATTCAGCCAGGATATCCCTTGCACCGCTCAGTGCATCCTCAGCATTCAATACTCCTGCCTCCTCATTGATGTATTTTGAGGCCTCGGTATTCAGATCTGCGCTATTCTGGTTCATTATGAAATCCGCCAGTACCTGCAATCCCTTTTCTCTGGCAACAGAAGCTTTGGTCTTTCGTTTTGGCTTAAATGGAAGATAAATATCCTCCAGAAGAGTCATGGTTTCAGCTTCCATAATTTGCTTTTCAAGCTCCGGAGTCAGTTTCTCAAGTTCTTTCATCGATTTTAGAATCGCTTCCCTGCGCTTATCAAGTTCCTCAAGCTGCTGCTTTCTATCGCGGATAGCTGCAATCTGAACCTCATCAAGGCTCCCGGTTGCTTCTTTACGGTATCTTGCGATAAAAGGCACCGTTCCTCCCTCATCAAGCAGCTCAACAGTTACTTTTACCTGCTTCTCAGTCACTGACAGCTCATCAGCTATCTTTTTATATTTATTTAAAGTCATATTCAATCAGATATTCGTTGCGAATTTGATGCTAACTATTCTTATTTCAAAAAAAGCTTATCCACATTTAATGATAATTAATTCAGAAATAATAAACCGTTTGAATACTTTAATTCAATTATTCTTAATTTTGATCAATGGATGAAACTTCTCAGTTAAGCGAGTTCGGCAAGATATTTATCTACCTGATCATGGGCGTTTTATTCGTGCTCTTTACATTTTTTATAGGGAAACTGGTCGCCCCTAAAAAGCCAAATCCCGAAAAATTGACTTCCTATGAGTGCGGTGAAGAGCCCGTAGGAAATTCCTGGATACAATTTAATTCACGTTTCTATGTCATTGCATTAGTTTTCCTCCTTTTTGATGTAGAATTAGCCTTTATTTTCCCATGGGCAACAGTTTTCAGTCGGCAGGAGCTAATAAATGCCGACCCTTACTGGGGATGGTTAAGCCTGATTGAAATGTTCATTTTCGTGGGTATTTTATTAATTGGATTGGTCTATGTTTGGAAAAAGGGCGACCTGAACTGGATCAGGCCTCAACTTTCTTTGCCGGTTTCACCTGCTAAGATTCCGCTTTCTGCGTATAAAGCCCTGAATAATGAAAGCTATCAAATAAAATCCTTTAGTGTAGAATCTGAGATTCCAATGTCAGAAAAGTTGCAGATTGAATTACCAGTATCCTCAAATAAACCAGGATTTACCCCGAAATTTAAAAGACCTGCCTTGTGAGTTTAGAAATAAAAAACGATACCGGTTCAGTAATGATTGTGAAGGTTGATGATTTGCTTAATTGGGCAAGATTATCATCACTCTGGCCAATGAGTTTTGGTATAGCTTGTTGTGCGATAGAAATGATGGGTTCCATGGCATCTACCTACGACCTGGATCGTTTTGGAGTATTTCCCCGTCCCTCGCCAAGGCAATCAGATGTTATAATTATTGCGGGTACCGTAACATTTAAAATGGCTGAACGCATTAAGCGCCTTTATGAACAAATGCCGGAACCAAAATATGTGATTTCTATGGGTTCATGTTCCAATTGCGGAGGCCCATACTGGCAGCATGGATATCATGTGGTAAAAGGTGTTGACAGAATAATACCCGTTGATGTATACGTTCAGGGATGCCCACCAAGGCCCGAAGCACTTATTGGGGCAATACTTGAACTGCAAAAGAAGATTGAGCAGGAGAGCCTTTTAAACAGCTGATTCTGGCTATTAAATCATTCTCCAGCCAAAAACTGATATTTTATATTCTCCTTTCCGGAAATGAAACCTACCGAAAATTGGATATTCTCACAGATTTCGCCTAAACTTGCAGCAATATGAAAGCATTTTACGGAGACCTTAAGCTTGGAATACTTGGTGGCGGCCAACTGGGGCGCATGCTTATTCAGGAATCAATAAATTATAACATTACCACCTATGTTATGGATCCGGATAAAGAGGCACCATGCAAGGATCTCTGCCGGAAATTTGTGCATGGTTCTTTAACTGATTTTGAAGCGGTTTATAATTTTGGGAAAGAGGTTGATATTCTAACCATAGAGATTGAAAAAGTTAACGTTGACGCGCTTGAAAAGCTTGAAAAAGAGGGTCTGACTGTTTATCCCCAGTCCAGGGTAATCAGACTTATTCAGGATAAAGGAATCCAGAAACAGTTTTTTAAAGAAAATAATATTCCTACGGCTCCATTTCAGGTATTTGGCAACAGGAAAGAACTAATCTCTGCAAAGATTCCATTTCCATATATACAAAAACTTCGCAGAGACGGTTATGATGGAAGAGGTGTAAAAACGATAAAATCAGCTTCAGATCTTGAGAAAGCATTTGAAGAGCCATGTCTGATAGAAGAACTGATTGATTTCGATAAAGAACTGTCTGTGATCGTTTCGAGAAATGAAGACGGCGAAATAAAAACATTCCCCTGTGTAGAAATGGA
>CAZGCG010000150.1:0-8236 GCA_964524205.1 uncultured Sphingobacterium sp.
GTAGATACAGAAACCTCTGCAGTAACAGGCTATCCAAGTCCTGATGAGACTGTTCTGGAGAATGGATATGCATCCCAAACAGAGCTCGAACAGGAAAATAGTACCCCTGTTGCAGGATATGAACCTGAAAGCAATATTGCTGAACCTGGTTCAGAAATAACAAAAAATCCCGATGAAACGGGACTTGAGCATACAAAAATCGCACATTAAATAAATTATTATGTCAAATTCAATTTTATTATTTGCAGGACTGGGAGCCACCGAAGTTATTTTAATTGTCGTGGTAGTTCTGTTAATGTTTGGAGGTAAAAAAATCCCTGAGCTTATGCGCGGATTGGGTAAAGGAATTAAAGAATTCAAGACTGCTCAAAACGGTGAAGGTGAAGCTCCTGCTTCTACTTCAAAAGACCAGGAGACTAAATAATATTATCAATCTGGAATTAATTTCCTCCGGTGATCTCATTGCCGGAGGAAATTTCTATTTTAAACTTAATTGCCTTATTTGGAATCTATAGAGACGATAGAAAGCCAATCCTGGCTTAACAACAGTTATGAGTCTTGTTAACATCTTGTTGCAGAATCATAAATTTAGATTTCTTTTAACACAATATTTGAGGCATGGAAGGTATTTCTTCTCTTTCCAAAGTTCAGTCTGCTCTGGCAAAGCACGATAAAGAATTTACATTACCCTTTCTGGTTGAACATTACTTAAAACGTATCGACGAAAAGCGGGAGCTGAATGCTTTTGTTGAGGTCTTTACAGATGAAGTACGTTCTGAAGCCTTACGGATTCAGCAAAAGCTGGAATCAGGGCAGGCAGGCAGACTTGCCGGTATGGTAATAGCCATAAAGGACAATATTTGTTATAAGGACCATAAAGTCTCTGCCTGTTCAAGAATACTTGAAAATTATGTTTCACCTTTTTCTTCAACGGTTGTTGAGCGGCTTTTGGCCGAAGATGCATTGATTATAGGAAGACTTAATTGCGATGAATTTGCAATGGGAGCATCCAATGAATCTTCTTATTATGGACCTGTAAGAAACGATGCCGACAAAGCCAGGGTTTCGGGTGGTTCCTCCGGAGGAGCAGCTGTCGCTGTTCAGGCTGGATTATGCCTTGCCGCTTTGGGTACAGATACAGGCGGATCGGTTCGTCAGCCAGCGGCATTTTGCGGAGTTGTGGGATTGAAACCCAGTTATGGCAGGGTTTCAAGGCATGGAATTATTTCTTATGCATCCTCGTTTGATCAGGTTGGCCCGATCACAAATTGTGTGGAAGATGCTGCTATTTTGCTTGAAATTATCGCAGGCTCAGATAATTATGACAGTACGGTTTCCCAAAGGACAGTACCTTCTTATACCTCAGAGCTTAAAGAAGTCAAAAAGGAAAAGATTGCTTATTTGTCGGAAGCTCTGCATTCAAAAGGACTTGATTCTGAGGTTAAACTTGCATTTGAAAACAGCATCAGTTCTTTAAAAGCTGCAGGTCATGTGGTCGAGCCCGTTTCTTTTGAATTTCTTGAATATGTTGTTCCTACCTACTATATCCTGACAATGGCCGAGGCCTCTTCTAATCTGGCCCGGTACGACGGGGTACATTATGGTTATCGCAGCAAACGTGCATTTGATCTCGAATCAACCTATAAGACTTCCCGTTCTGAGGGTTTCGGACCTGAAGTAAAGCGAAGAATTGTACTCGGAACCTTTGTACTTAGTGCCGGATATTATGATGCTTACTATTCAAAAGCACAAAAAGTACGCAGGTTGATCCGCGACAAGACGAATAAGATATTGGAGGAGTATGATTTTATTATGTTGCCCACTGCACCTACACCAGCCTTTAACATTGGTGAGGAAAGTGATGATCCGGTGGTGAATTATCTCGCAGACATTTTTACCGTACAGGCTTCATTGGCTGGTATTCCTGCAATTTCCTTACCCGCAGGCAATAATACTGCCGGTTTACCGTTAGGGATGCAGTTTTTAGGTAAGCGATTCGGGGAAGCTGATCTGTTAGCTTTTTCAAACAAATTCCAGAACTTGCTAAGGGCATTATAATATTCTGGTTTCTATAGAAATGTTTTTTAATCCGGTAAATTTGCCGTACTCTATTTTTAAAATATGAGAAAAACGATAGTTACTGTATTTTTTGCAACATTATCCCTGATATTTTCTATCCAGGCCTCAGCTGGTCTAAGACAGGATTCTGTTCTTCTGAAACATTCCGGCAAGATTATAAACCAAAGGGATACCCTTTTTACCCCAAGTACTGTACCTGATCCGGTACTGAGCTATCAGAACCTTGTTTATAAAAAAAGGCTTGACTCTATCCAAAAGGAAGTTTCATTGAGTTATAATGAGCATGTTCAGCACTATATTGATGTTTATACCGGTAGAAAGGAACAGATTGGGAAGATGCTCGGCTTATCTGAATACTACTTCCCGATCTTTGAGAAAGCATTGAAGGAGGCTGGTATTCCTGAAGAACTTAAATTTCTTACAGTTGTGGAATCAGCACTGAACCCTCAGGCAGTTTCCAGATCAGGTGCAGTAGGACCATGGCAGTTTATGTATGAAACAGCAAAGGGTTATGGATTGATCATGGATAATTATACCGATGAGCGTAAGGATCCGGTGAAGGCAAGTTATGCAGCCGCAAGATATCTGTTTGATGCTCATGCCAGAATTGGTGACTGGCTTCTGACCATTGCCGCATTTAACTGTGGTACCGGTGCTGTAACCAGGGCTATCGCAAAATCTGGTGGAGTAGCTGATTTTTGGAAGGTAAGGCCGTTTTTGCCCGTTCAAACTCAGAATTATGTCCCTGCTTTCATTGCTACTGTTTATTCGATGAAGTTTTTTAAGGATCATGAAATTTCTGTTAAACCTGCGGGCTTCAATACATTGACTGATGTGATCCCGGTTAATAAAAGGATTTCAATCAGCAGTATAGCTGCCGCAACAGACCTTGATGTAAAGGAGCTTCTCCTTCTAAATCCTTCTTTTAAAAAGGAGATTATCAATGGGTCTGCATCAACACCAATTCCTCTGGTGCTCCCTTCAGTTAAGAATAATGCATATACATCCTTATATGATCTTTTTAATGGAACGACTGAGATGGCTGAACCAGCACCTCTGATTGCGGCAGTAAAAAAGCCTGTTCCTTCAAGAACTGAACAGTCAAAAAAAGCAGATCCGTATTTATACTATACCGTTAAACCAGGCGATACGCTTTCTGAGATCGCTGAAAAAAAGGGTTCAACAGTAAGTAAAATAAAGGCCATTAACGGACTTAAAAAGTCGTCAATAAGTGCCGGAATGAGGCTTAAAATCAATAGAACTTAGTTTTCGGAGAGTCATATCTGCTTGTGTTTGTTTATTACAGCCATAACGAAAAGAATTGTAATTTTGCCCCACTGACCAATTCCTAAACTTAATGAGCAAAACTAACCGTAAACAAGACGCATTGGACTACCATTCTCATGGCCGTCCCGGGAAAATACAAGTTGTACCTACCAAACCAACTAATTCTCAGCGTGATTTATCGCTGGCCTATTCACCCGGTGTAGCAGAACCCTGCCTTCGGATTGCAGAAAATAAAGAAGATGTCTATAAGTATACTGCCAAAGGGAATCTCGTAGCGGTAATCAGTAATGGATCAGCCGTACTTGGTCTGGGAGATATAGGCCCTGAAGCCGGAAAGCCGGTGATGGAGGGTAAGGGATTACTCTTTAAAATATTTGCTGATATCGATGTGTTTGACCTCGAACTGGATACCCAGAACATTGATGAATTTGTAACTATTGTAAAAGCGCTTGAGCCGACTTTCGGGGGTATTAACCTTGAGGATATCAAGGCTCCCGAATGCTTTGAAATTGAACGTCGTCTTAAGGAAGTGATGTCTATACCGGTTATGCACGATGATCAGCATGGAACTGCAATCATTTCTGCAGCTGCATTGATCAATGCCTGTGAATTGCAGAAGAAGAAACTGGATAAAGTTAAGATTGTAGTAAATGGTGCCGGTGCGGCAGCAATTTCATGTACCCGCTTATACGTAAGCCTTGGTGCCCGAAAAGAAAATATTGTGATGCTTGATCGCTCAGGAGTGATTCGTAGCGATCGTGCAAATCTTGAAGGTACCAAAGCTGAATTCGCCACTGCCCGTAAGATCAATACCCTTGCCGAGGCTGTTAAAGATTCGGATGTATTCATTGGGCTTTCCTCTCCGGATGTATTAACTGCTGAAATGCTTAAGACAATGGCAAAAAATCCAATTGTTTTTGCAATGGCGAACCCTGATCCTGAAATTGCCTATGAACTGGCAATTAAAACCCGTAAAGATATTATCATGGCTACCGGCCGGTCTGATTATCCGAACCAGGTAAATAATGTTCTCGGTTTTCCGTATATCTTCAGAGGGGCACTCGACGTGAGGGCTACCGGAATCAATGAAGAAATGAAAAAGGCAGCAGTTATCGCAATCGCTGAATTGGCAAAGAAAACGGTTCCTGAATCGGTAAATCTTGCTTATAACTTAAAAAATATAAAATTCGGAAAGGATTATATAATTCCAAAGCCTATTGACCTCCGTTTAATTACTTCAGTATCACCCGCAGTTGCTAAAGCGGCAATGGATTCTGGTGTCGCCCGCAAGGGGATAAAAGACTGGGAAGCTTACAATGAGGAATTGAAAACCCGTCTTGGTCTTGATGATAAATTGATGCGGACGATCACAAATAAGGCTAAAAGTGCTCCTAAGCGTGTTGTTTTCGCAGAAGCAGATAATTATAAAATTCTAAAAGCAGCACAAATTGTTCGCGATGAAGGTATTGCCATACCAATTCTGCTTGGGAATAAAGGGCTCATTAGCCGCATCATGCTTGAAAATGAGCTGGAACTGGATGGAGTAAGTATTATCGATCCGCTTGAAGAGCTTGAAAAAAGCAGCAAATTTGCTGAATACCTCTATAAAAAACGTCAGCGTCGTGGAATTACCTTGTTTGAGGCTAAAAAATTGATGCGAGACCGAAATTATTATGGCGCGGCTATGGTTCAATTCGGAGAAGCAGATGCTTTGATCTCAGGATTAACCAAAGATTATCCTTCAACCATCAAACCTGCGCTTCAGGTGATTGGTATTGAAGAAGGCGTTAACCGTGTTGCAGGAATGTACATGATGCTGACAAAAAAAGGTCCTGTGTTTTTCGGTGATACCACTGTGAATGAGAATCCAACGGTCGATGAACTGGTTGCCATTACTGCACTGCTTGATCATTCTGTCAGAAAGTTTAATATTCAGCCAAGAGTTGCAATGCTTTCTTATTCAAATTTTGGATCTAATGATGGAGCGGTACCTGAAAAAGTTCGTCAGGCAGTAAAGATTTTACATGAAAAGTATAAGGATATTACAGTTGACGGAGATATGCAGGCAAATTTTGCGATGAATCCCGACCTGCTTAAAGATAATTATCCTTTTAGTACACTGGTTGGTGCCCCTGCCAATGTATTGGTATTCCCAAATCTTGAATCAGGTAATATTGCATATAAATTATTGCAGGAAATAGGTGGTGCTGAGGCAGTAGGTCCAATCTTGCTGGGACTTAATAAACCCGTGCATATTTTGCAACTGGGTAGTTCAGTTCGTGAAATTGTGAATATGGTTACAATAGCTGTAGTGGATGTTCAGACAAAGGAGGAAGAAAGTTCAATACTTGTCAATCCTCGGGTAAAAGGTATATTTAAACGGGTTTTAAAAAAGGATAAAATTTAAGCCTCTTTAATATTTTGAATTAACATTAATCTGAACAGATGTACGCATATATTAACGGTAAACTCGTATTCAAGTGCCCAACCTATGTGGTAATAGATGCTGGTGGCATAGGTTATCACATTAATATTTCACTGAATACCTATGGAGCACTAGAGGAGAAGGAACATTGCAAGCTATATACCTGGCTTCATGTGAAGGAGGATGCACATACCTTGTATGGTTTTTATGAGGAGGGTGAGCGCCGTTTGTTTTTGCACCTCATTTCTGTTTCAGGAATTGGGCCCAATACCGGCAGAATGATATTGTCGTCGATTACCCCGTCTGAGATTCAGACAGCCATCGTTAAAGGGGATGTACCTCTGATACAAAGGATCAAAGGTATCGGCCCAAAATCTGCTCAAAGGATGATACTCGAACTTCAGGATAAGTTAAAAAAGGAAGGTCCTGACTCATTGATCTCTATGCCTGTTCATAATACGGCTAAGGATGAAGCGTTATCTGCTTTGGTTATGTTAGGTTTTAACAAAAATATTGCTGAAAAGTCTCTGGAAAACGCAATCAAAGCTTCTGCAGAAAATTTATCTGTAGAAGCTTTGATAAAAATTGCCCTTAAAAGCTTATAATTAAATCAATATCATTTTAAATTGAGAAGTGCTGCTACTTTTTGCCTGAAGAGTTTTTTTTGTGTCTTCCTTCTTCTGTTTGCGGGACGCGTAATGGCTCAGAATTCTGCTGCTGCAAAAGACACAGTTAAACTTATTTATCCTTTTAAGGATTCCAAAACGCTGCAGTTCAAACCGCAAACAGGGATTATTCTTCCCAACCCATCGAATATTCAGAGAAGTGTTGAATTTGATCCGGTATCAAAACGCTATATCATACGCGAAAAGATTGGTGAGCGCCTTTACCGTGCTCCCCAGTATCTGAGTATAGAAGAGTATCAGAAATATGAAAATGAACTGATCAAGCGCAATTACTGGCGTGAACTAGCAGATCTTCCGCTTTCTGAAGCTCGTGAACCAGGGTTCATTCCACCTGTGAAGATAAACAGTAAATCTTTTGAAAAACTGTTTGGCGGGAACACAATAGAAATCCGTCCTCAGGGATCCGCTGATCTTACTTTTTCTGGTCGTTTAAGCCGGAATGAGAACCCTTTGTTCAATGAAAGGCAGCGCAGGCAGGGTAATTTTGATTTCGACCAGCGTATACAAATGAATGTGGTGGGGCAGATTGGTGAAAAGATGAAAATCAGCACCAATTATAATACCGAAGCACAGTTTGATTTCGAGAATCAGGTTAAGCTTGACTATACAGGGAAAGATGATGAGATCATCAGAAAGATCGAGGCCGGTAATGTGAGTTTGCCATTAAGCTCCTCCCTGATCAGTGGAAGTCAGGCTTTGTTTGGATTGAAGACCCAATTGCAATTCGGAAAATTGAATGTAACCAGCATTTTTTCACAGCAAAAATCACAGCAGAAGGAAATTACAATTACCAATGGCTCACAGCAGAACGAATTCAGTATTTCGGCGGATAATTATGAAACCAATAAGCATTATTTCCTGGCCCAGTATTTCAGGGATAATTATAATAAAGCCCTTGAAAATATTCCGCTCAATAGCTCCAATATTAATATTACAAAAATCGAAGTATGGGTAACTAACCGAGCAAACAGTACAGTAAATTCAAGAGATGTCCTCGGCTTACTTGATTTGGGTGAAAATAAGGTTTACAATACTTTTCAGGTTCAGGGTGGTCAGGGCTATTCAGTGCTGCCTTCAGGTTTTGCCGGTCCTGGCTTCGGTCAGCAGTCAAATAATTTGCTGCAGGTTCTCCCGCCAGGTGTAAGACAGACCAATTCCAATGATGCAATTTCGTTTTTTCAGGCCGCAGGCGGCGGTACTGACAATTTTGCTAAACTCACTTTTGCCAGGAATCTTACTGATAAGGAATTTATATTAAATCCTCGGCTTGGTTATATTTCCCTGAATACCCAATTAAATGCTGATGAGGTTCTTGCGGTTGCTTTTCGATATACTATAAATGGAGTTGAATATCAGGTAGGGGAGTTTTCGACCGATAATCCAGTGAATAATTCCACCCCGGAAGTTCTGTATGTTAAGTTATTAAAGAATGAAACGTTAAAAACCAGCCTCCCAACCTGGGATCTGATGATGAAGAATATTTATACTCTTGGGGCATATCAGGTTAGCCGAAACGACTTTAAACTAAATATTTTCAGGCTTGATGAGGAAACCGGAATAGAAAAACCACAGATCACTGAGGGGCAGAATACCAGTAATAAACTATGGATTCAGATGACCAATCTGGATAATCTGAATCAACAAAACGATCGTAAACCGGATGGTTATTTCGATTTCCTGGAGGGCATTACTATTGACCCACAGAATGGCAGGATCACCTTTCCTCTGGTAGAACCTTTTGGTTCTGATCTGGCTAAAC
>CAZGCG010000151.1:0-8177 GCA_964524205.1 uncultured Sphingobacterium sp.
AATTTTCTCTCACGCAGGGTGTCCAGTATGCGTGAGTGCAGAGCACGACATTATTAATCTAATTGGTGCTGACAATGTAGAACTCGTTCACATTGGCAAAGACTGTAACCGAATTACAGAAGCGGAAAAAGTAGGTGTAAAATCTGTTCCAGCTTTATTAACACCAAACGGAAATGTATTACATATCAATTTTGGTGCGTCTATGGCAGACGTAAAAGGCTAAAAAATTTCTATCTAAAAGTTAGGAGTCCTAATTGATATTAAGACTTCTAACTTAATTTTTAACAATTAAAATTCAAAAAAAATGAAACAATTATTTTTTCTTCTCGGACTTTCGCTTTTCGCAGTTCAAAGTTATGCTTGCGACAAATGCGGAAACTATAACAATGACGATTTTCAAATTAAAAGTGTGAGCGTAAAACACTCGGATGACATTGCTGCGACCATTTGGGAAATTACCGTAAAAGGAACAGCAGGAAAAACAACGCCAACACCAGCAGGTCAACTTAATGGAGCCCCTGTTTTGGGCTACGTATTCCCAACTTCCTTGAAACCAACGGATGTTGGATTTGGTGATACCGAAGGCATAGTGGCTCTTGCCCTTACTTCTCATCCTGACTTTGACGACACACCACTTTGGGATGAAAACACAGATCGCAATTTTGCCAATGACGGTATTATTTGGCATCCACATTGGGTAATTTTAACCGAAGACAAACGTGTGGAAGGTGGTTTGGCAGTAAAACAATTTGACCCAAAAGACACGAGTGTGGTTTTACCTCCAACCAATCCCGGAATGCCAATGTATATGGACTCTCCAGGATTTCAAGTAATAACAAAAGGAAATACAATAAGAGTGGTTGTTCCCGATTATCGAATGAACAACAAAACGGATTTTTCCTATGACGGAGTTGCAGCTTATATGCAAGTGAATACAGGCGGAGACGGTGGACACGGTGGAGGAGACAAACCAATGCTTGGCGTTTACAAAGTGTATTCAGTAGCAAGTGGCGATTTGTCGCTACCCTATAAAGTAAAGTAATATTTTTTTGCCCTGCAAAGTTAGGATTCCTATCTTTGCAGGGCTTTTCAAATTAAATAAACAAAAATATGAAAGTAGCAGTTTGGGACACTTATGTAACTAAAAAGGACGGAACTATAATCCACTTTGACATCATTGTTCCTGAAGAAATAAAAGACAAAGAAACTGTTTACAGTTATGGTAAAACATATCTCGCCACAAAAGGACAAACAGGACAGTCTTTGACAACTAATGAATGTATCTTTTGCCACATCGAAACGGTAAAACCTGATTGGGAAAAATCCATCAATCAGCAAGGATATTTTATTTATGAAATGGAAAACTGTAATTAGATGAAATCTTCTTTTGACTTAAACCGACAAAACAAAAATACAGAGAGTAAAATAGTAGTGGCTTTAGAACGAATATCGGAAGCGTTCAGAGTTCTACTTTGGAATGAAAGCAAAGAAAACTCATTAAGCCCGATACAAATTCAACTATTGATTTTCATACAATTTCACGCCCAAGAAAAATGCAAAGTGGGTTATTTGGCAGACGAATTTAATATGACCAAAGCCACTATAAGTGATAGTGTTAGGGTTTTACTTGCCAAAGATTTAGTTATCAAAGAAACTGACCCTAATGACACAAGAAGTTACACACTTTCACTCACTACAAAAGGAAAACAAATTGCAGAAAAAGCATCATTTTTCGCATCTTCCATAGAAAAACCTATTGAGAAATTGTTGGAAGAACAAAAAACTGTGATACTCAATGGACTTCTTCAAATGATTTATGACCTTAACAAGGCAGGAATCATTACCATTCAACGGATGTGTTTTACTTGCTCTTTTTACAATGGCACAAACGGAATTCATTATTGCAATTTATTGAAAACAAAGCTTGCCGAATCTGAAATCCGAGTGGACTGCCCTGAACACGAAATAATTACGTGAAAAATAATAAAGGCCAGCTTACAACATTGTATAAGAGCAATAGCGGTTTAGGTGTAAACTCGAACCGTTTTTGCATTTAATTAAGTATCTTGCTATCCGAAAAGTTAGTGCGTTAAATCCGCTACTGCTCTTATACTTAACCGTTAAAAACACCTGAATTGAAATTTTACTAACCAAATTAATTTAAATCTTGCCACATTATACCAATTATTGGTAACTTTAATAAAAAAATAATAATTAATGAATAGAAACACCTCAATATCAATAGGAGACTATTTTGACGATTTTATTCAAAGCAGGATATCTTCCGGGCGATATAAAAATGTAAGTGAAGTAGTCAGAGCGGGATTAAGGCTTTTGGAAGAAGAAGAAAATAAGCTTTTTGCTCTTCGAACAGCCATTCAGGAAGGGATTGAGAGCGGCATTGCTGATGATTTCAATCCTGTATTACATTTAGAAAAAATGAAAACTGCCCTGAATCAAGTTAAGGTAGACAAACCGTAATGTCCGGTTATAGATTTACAAATAAAGCAGTTGAAGACCTAACTCAGATTTGGAATTATACCATTATTAAATGGTCTGAAAATCAAGCAGACATCTATTATAATATGCTTTTGGAGAATTGCCAGGAGCTTTCAAGAAAACCCGGTTTAGGCAAAGACTATTCAGAAATTACCCAAAACCTATTGGGGATCAAAGCAGGCAGACATATCATTTTTTACCGCAGGATTGAAGGCAATAAAATAGAAATCATACGGATACTCCATGGACAAATGGACTTAAAGAAGAGAATCAAAGAAAAATAAGCCTATACATTCGTTTGAATGTTTCTACCCAAACCTGAACCAAGATTAGGCTAAGAATTCCAGATTCATTTTACCCCAAATTCAAATAAAATGACAATCGCTCGGCCGTCAGGTCACTCGCGCTAACCACATATTTAGCCTGATTATAGAATACTTCGCGCTCTTGAAGTTTGCTGCTTATAAAATCAATCAGCTCGTCTCCCTTCAGGTGGCGGATCAGGGGACGGTCTGTTTTTGAATGCTCCAGGCGACTTGCCAGAGCTTTTGGCGACAATGAAAGATAAGCTACCAATCCATTTTTATTCATCCATTCCATATTATCCCCAAAGCAGGGTGCTCCGCCGCCGGTAGCGATAATAACATTCTCCGGAAATTCAGATTTTTGCAAAATATCTCGCTCCAGTTCACGGAATGCCCCTTCACCATGTAGTTCGAAATAACTGACAATACTCATTCCTGCTGTAGATTCAATTAACTTATCGAGGTCAATGAATTCATATTTTAAATAATTTGCTAGTTTTTTTCCAATGGTTGTCTTTCCACTACCCATAAATCCAATCAGGAATACCTTCATAAAATTCTTTCTCCTTAAAATTAAACCATATAGCAATAACGCTATTGTATTTGGAAATGGGAAATGGGAAATAGGGAATGGAACTAAACGCTGCAATATTCCCTGTTCCCTATTCCATTTTTGGAAATGGGAAATGGAACTAAACGCTGTAACATTTCCTGTTCCCCGTTTCCTATTTCCTATTCCCCATTTCCTGTCCCCTACTCCCTATTCCACACTAAAATACTTCTCCGTTAACTCCTCATAATCCGGCAAATTACGAAAATGCCATTTATTGATAACTGTCCCATTTTTCAGCAATAATATTCCGGGATTTGCCCTCACCATGCTTTTTAGAGGAATGGCATCCGCATAAAAGATCTCCATTACAAGTTTATTTTTCTTGCTGAATGCCTCTGCATCCTGAACTGAATTTGAAGTTAGAAAAACAGTCCGGATGTTGAAATTCTCTGCCGCGTTGATCGCAATTGCGTTCAGGTTTCCAATCCCAATCAAATCGGTTTTCGAAAGATCATAAGCCACGATCACCAGATTATAATAAGGATTCTCCAAAATCTCGGTATTATAGTCAGTCCCCTGGCTATCCGTAATTTTCAGGTCTTTGATCTTAACTTCAAAGCCCTTGCTGATCAGTTTACTTTCAGGATCTCCGGTAATTTCCCAATTTTTATCCTTCCAGATTCCTGAACTCAGATATTCCTTATCAGTTAAGGATTTCGTCTCGCCAGTACTCTTATTCTTTAAAGTATAGGTGATCTGATATACATCCTGGGGTACTCCCGGAGGCATGATCATTAATGAAGGGATATTATTCCCAATTTTATACGGCAGAAAATCAAGAATGGGCAGAAAATTATAGGTATACAAGCCAAATCCGAGGGATATCAGTACAATGAATCCCAATATCCAATTTTGGGCCCTTTCACTGCTAATCAAAGGCATGATCTCAGCTCGATTTTTATAGATATACAGGATCATGATCAGCAACACAATATCCTTTGAGAAAGACTGCCACGGAGTCAGTGGAATAGCATCCCCAAAACAGCCACAGGATGTAACTACCTCAAAAAAAGCTGAATAGAAGGTCAGAAAGGTAAAGAAAATGATGGTTAACAATAAGCCTGAAGCGACATTACGGGAACGGATGCCGAGCAGCAGCAGGGCCCCTAGAACAATTTCAATGGTACAAAGCAAAATTGCAAATACAGTTGCATAATCATTCAGAAAGGCAATGTAAAAAACTTCAAAATACTCCTGCAGCTTATAGCCAAACCCAAGTG
Organism: uncultured Sphingobacterium sp.; assembly: GCA_964524205.1. GTDB lineage: Bacteria > Bacteroidota > Bacteroidia > Sphingobacteriales > Sphingobacteriaceae > Daejeonella. The sequence goes on from CAZGCG010000151.1 coordinate 4,638, forward strand.
GATCATTCGCCTTGATCAGTCCCGAAAAGATAAAGAGTAATCCAACAATCGCTCTCAGCAAATTTAATAAGGCCTTCTTCATTAAAATAAAATTCAAGGTTTATAAATCAGGGAAGACCGAAATTTAATCCGCCCTGTCGGAACCGGCTTCTTAAAGACCGAGTTTGATCAATGCAAAAACTGAATAATTGAGCATATCCTGATAATTTGCCCTGACACCCTCCGAAGCCAGCGTTTGTCCGGCATTATCTTCAATCTGCTTTACCCGGAGGATTTTCATCAATATAAGATCAGTCAGTGAACTGATTCGCATATCCCGCCATGCCTCTCCGTAATCATGGTTCTTGGCAAACATAAGTTCTTTAGTCTCATTTATCCTCTTATCAAAATACATCTCCACTTCATCAAGCGGAAGTTCCGTTCTATCATCGTTTTCCAGATCCATCTGCATCATCGCGATGATACAATAATTAACGATACCAATATATTCTGAAGTAATATCCTCTCCTACCTTTGAAACCTTTTTTTCTTCAAGGGTGCGAATTCGCTGAGCCTTGATAAAAATCTGATCAGTTATGGATGATATCCTGAGAATACGCCAGGCAGTCCCGTAATCGCTACTTTTCTTTAGAAAAAGTTCTCTGCAAACTTTGATGACACTATCGTATTCTGTTGAAGTTTTATTAATCAAAGCCTTAATTTTTTATTTGTTAGAACCATGAATTAATCGGTATTTTGCCAGTACATGGCGGGTAAAAATACAGTTTTTCAGCAAAAATCAACGTTAAATGTTCGGGGAACACTCCTTGATCTTTCAAAACCCAAAATTATGGGCATACTGAACCTCACGCCAGATTCTTTTTACGACGGAGGTAGAAATAACAACTTATATGATGCCCTGAAAAAGACAGAACAACTCTTGTCGGAAGGAGCAGACCTGATAGACATCGGTGCCTATTCATCCCGGCCGGGTGCAGAGCATATCTCTGAAGAAACAGAATCAGATCGTTTGATGCCTGTTCTAAGGGCTATTGTTAGCGAATTTCCGGATGCTGTACTTTCAGTTGATACCTTCAGATCCGGAATTGCCAGAACAGCTGTGAATGAAGGAGCTGGAATCATCAATGATATTTCTGCAGGATCGATGGATGAGGAGATGTTTCAAACCATCGCACAGCTTGGTGTACCATACATTATGATGCACATGAAAGGAACTCCTCAAACGATGGCATCACAAAATGATTATGAGGATATTACAACAGAAGTCTGTCAATATTTTGCCTCCAGAATCCAAAAATTAAGGAATTTGGGAGTCAATGATTTGATTGTTGATCCGGGTTTTGGTTTTGCAAAAAATCTGGAGCAGAATTATGAACTTTTGGCTAATCTGGAACACTTAAAATCAACCGGGCATCCGGTTCTTGCAGCACTTTCACGCAAATCGATGATCTATAGACTGCTGGAAACAGATGCTGAACATGCCCTGAATGGCACAACTGCTGCAAATACAATCGCGCTGATAAAAGGAGCAAATATTCTCCGCGTACACGATGTTAAAGCTGCGGCTGAGGTTGTTAAAATTGTTAATCAGATGAATATTCAGCGCTAAATTAGTTTTATGGCGTATGATTTCTCAATACTAAATACTCACTACTCAATACTAATTTCCAAACCAAATCGCAATTATTATTTACATTTATAGCATGGAAGGATTTGACTTTAGTTTCCTTAATCTTCGTTTTCTGGATCTCCTGGATATTGTACTGGTTGCACTCATTATTTATTACATATACAACCTGATCAGGGGAACAATTGCACTGAATATATTGCTCGGACTAGTGATCATTTATGCCGCATACATTCTGGTAAAACAGGCACAAATGCGACTACTCACTGAATTATTGGGGGCATTTGTAAGCGTAGGCTTTATCGCTTTGATTGTAGTATTCCAGCAGGAGATCAGGCGTTTCCTCTTACTCATAGGCCGAAATGCATCATTGCAGAAAAACAAGGCCTGGTGGTCCTTTCTTTTTGGCAGGAAGGAGATTGTTAAAAACAATTCGATCCGCATCAAACCGATCATTGATGCCTGCAAAAGTCTTCAAAAGAGCCGCACAGGGGCTTTAATTGTATTTGCTAAATACTTTGATGAACAATTTTACCAGAATAGCGGAGAAATTATTGAAGCAAAAGTTTCCAGGCGACTACTGGAAAGTATTTTCCAGAAAACTAGTCCGCTGCATGATGGAGCAGTAATTATCTCCGAAAACCGCATCAAATGCGCCAGCAGTATCTTACCTCTTACAGAAAACGATAAGCTGCCACCACAATTCGGACTCAGGCACAGGGCAGGAATAGGGATTACTGAAATGAGTGATGCTGTTGCAATAATTGTATCAGAAGAAACCGGGGAAATCTCCTATGCCAAACAAGGTAGGGTTCGGATGAATTTAAGTTTTTCGGAACTGGATAAGCTTCTGAATAAGGATTATTAAAATTTTTCACAAAAAAAATCCCGCATTTTATGCAGGATTTAATAGAGAAATTTATTTCTGATCAGCAGTAATGATCAAATGCCTGTTGCAGGTTATCCGCAATCATCTGTGCCGGACGTCCTTCAATCTGGTGACGCTCAATCATATGAACTAGTTTACCATCCTTAAATAATGCAATAGCAGGGGAGGAAGGAGGGTAAGGCAACATAAACGCCCTGGCCGTATCAACAGCCTCTTTTTCCATTCCTGCAAAAACGGTTACAAATTTATCCGGGTGTTTTTCATGCTGAACCGAAATCCTCGCAGCGGGACGTGCATTAGCAGCCGCACAACCACAAACAGAATTCACCATGACCAATACCGTTCCATCTGATTTTATTGCTTGTTCAACTTCCTCAGCAGTTCTCAGATCCTGAAAACCTGCATTTACAAGTTCCTGACGCATTGGAGCGACTAAATATTCTGGATACATATCTTAATTAAATTAATCTTAAAAATTGAATTACACACAAAGTTAAGTATTTACAAATGATATGATGTATTTTGAAATCGTTTGACGTTTAGATTACTAAGGGAGTTGTAAGTTATAAGCTGTAGGTTATAAGTAACAAAAGTACGGTTTACTTTCCCGACATCAATGCATGAAGCCTAAGTTAAATAAACCGGATCGAAGCGATAGCTTTTGGCTAATGCAGTCTTTACATTAAACTAAATTTAAAAGCCAAAACTTAAGCGCAGAGCCGGACTGCTGAGACAGAAGAATCATAGGCCCTGCTTTTCCAAATTAAATTAATATTCAAGAAAATTTCCTTATCTGAATTCGGGTTTACCCCTATTTGATACCAACAAATTCTCCTTGTTGTACCTGACTATTGCAGAGGTTGATATTTACTGGTTAATCTTCTTAAACGCTTTCTAAAAAAACCAACAGGTTTCTGTAGATAAAATATCAACCTATCTTAAATACAGTTCCTTACCCTTTTGAATTGACCAAAGTATAATTACCTTTGCAAACATTTCTTCTTTCAAATAAGAAATAAATAAT
>CAZGCG010000152.1:0-8165 GCA_964524205.1 uncultured Sphingobacterium sp.
CCATGGGAATAGTCAATTAAATATAAATAATTTGAACCCTCAAATCAGGAAAGCTGTTAATATTTTCTCCTTCCGGCGATGAATTTCACATAGTTAATATAAGCATATGCTCTTGGGAATAAGCCAGTACTTTTTAAAATATTGTTGGGAGAAAGAGGATGTCTTTTTCAGATAGATTAAAGGCTATCAGTTCATGGCATTTGCGAGATTGCAAGGCAATCACTTTACGATTAGCGGTTAGATCATCAAAATTTTATTTTCACATATATAATGTTGTAATCCTCCTTACTGTTGGTTGAAAAGCCACTGAAAGTAAGTGTATCATTAGAAACCTTTAATTTCTCACATCTGCTATTTTCTGGCAATCTTAAAATCACATCACCTGATTTTAGATCTCTGATATTATTATTATCGAATTGGCAGTTGTCTGAAAGCTCAAATATTTCAAATTTTGCTTTGCTTTGAGTCCCCTCCTCCAAAAATTTAACTGTTGAACTAGCAAATTCTGCAGTACGATATGGATATTCAATCTCCTTCCACTTTCCTTGTAATTGATCAATGATTTTAGCCGTGTCAATTATCATTTCCTCAATTATTGGTTCTTGTTTTCCCTTACTTAGGATTTCATTATCTTCAGAACCTGACACTTCACTTTCCTGATTCTGATTGTTACAGGAGATTAACAAAACTGAAAGAATAATTAAACAGGATTTGATTTTTATGTCCATAAATTTATTTTTTAAAATTGTTAATGTTTTTAATCAGATATTAATTTACCATTTGAACAACACTTAGTAATGAAAGTACCGTGCATTATTAGACGAGTGAAATGCTACACACTGGTAGCAAAAACCTGGAGAAATGCGTTACGGTGATAACACCGACTGCAGAAGAAAAACCCTCAGAAATTAATCTGAGGGTTTTTGCCGATGACCTCCTTTGTTGAAGCTCCGGCGGTCGAGTGGGAAATACTGGGTTCGAACCAGCGACCCCTACCTTGTCGAGGTAGTGCTCTAAACCAGCTGAGCTAATTTCCCGGTTCAGGCCTCAAATCTATAAAAATTGAAGGATTTACTTCAGGAATATATATTTCTATCTCAAATCATCATTAATCTCAGCCAGAACTGAAGAACCCGGACAAAGATCTTCTTCTTCAAGGGTGTTTAAAGGCCGCTCTGTTGAATTTATGGTATGATGCAGATCTTCAGTTTCAGGATCAATAAACAATAAGCCGGTCAGGATTTCATTGCGATTCCGTGCATCCCGCAGGGCATTCATCGCCTCCATCCTGTTAAATGGATCGCGGTTAGCCGCCAGCTTCTCTAATTTGATAAAGGTGCCGTCATGCAGCATTACCTCAGTCCCGGTGCCCGATTCATAGCTGGCCAATATCTCCGATTTCTCAGGAACCAGGTCGGTTTTACCTGTAGCTTCGATATGCTCCCGGACGTAATCGTAAGATTTTGTAGAACCGGGATTATTATTAAATGTCACACAAGGTGAAATCACGTTGATGAATGCAAATCCCGGGTGACTTACCGCCGCTTTAATCAGCGGAACCAATTGTTCCTTATCTCCAGAAAAACTTTGTGCGACGAAACTTGCTCCAAGCTCAAGTGCTAGTCCGGCCAGATCAATTGGCTGGAATGGATTCACAGAACCCGCTTTACTCTTTGAACCCGCATCTGCTGTAGCCGAATCCTGGCCTTTGGTCAACCCGTAGCAGCCATTATTCATCACAATATAAACCATGTTCAGATTACGGCGGATCACATGCACAAACTGCCCCATACCAATCGAAGCCGTATCCCCATCCCCCGAAACACCCATATAAATCAGATCACGGTTCGCCATATTGGCGCCGGTGGCTACCGAAGGCATTCTTCCGTGTACCGAGTTAAATCCATGCGAATTTCCAAGGAAATAGTTTGGCGTCTTTGATGAGCAGCCTATACCTGATAATTTCGCGATCCGGTGCGGTGGAATCGATAACTCAAAACAAGCCTGAAGAATACTTCCGCTGATTGAATCATGTCCGCAGCCGGCACATAAGGTTGAAAGCGAACCTTCATATTCCCTGGTAGTATATCCAAGATCATTTTTAGGCAGATCGGGATGGCGGAATTTAGGGCGTATATATGTCATGACAGAATTTTACTGGTTGCACCATTAAGTGCAGGTGATAAATTTTTATTGATCAGCGTCATGATTGCATGTGCTGTGATTGGCATCCCGTCATAATTGAGCACCGGGATCATTTTATGAGGGTTCACATTGAGCTCATTGATCAGCAGACTGCGCATTTGCCCGTCGCGGTTTTGCTCAATAACAAATACCTTTTCGTGTGTATGAATGAAGTCTTCTACCGTTTGGTTGAATGGGAATGCCCTCAGCCTCATCGCATCAAAATTAATTCCGCTTGCGGCCATGGTGTCCATTGCCTCTTCCGCTGAGTAAGTAGAAGTGCCAAAGAAAATTAAACCATAAGGACTCTTATTCTCCTTTTGATAAAGGTATGGAGCAGGTACCATATCTTTTGCAGTATCCCATTTCTTCAGCAAGCGGTCCATATTGCGTGCATAAACTCGTCCATCTTCGGTATAGGCTGCATATTCATCCCTGGAAGTACCACGGGTGAAGAAGGAGCCTTTGGTTGGATGCGTTCCAGGAATTGTGCGGTATGTAATTCCGTCACCATCTACATCCAGATAACGCCCAAAACGCGGCAACTCTTCTAACTGTGTCGCATTAAGTACTTTACCACGATTGTATTTCCGGGTATCATCCCAATGAAAAGGTTCAGACATGTGATCGTTCATTCCCAGATCAAGGTCGGTCATCATGATGATTGGTGTTTGCAAAGATTCTGCCAGATCAAGCGCTTCAGCAGTCATTTCGAAACATTCTTTCGGAGTTGATGGGAATACCAAAACCTGTTTGGTATCACCATGCGAAGCATAGGCCGCCAATAAAATATCCGATTGCTGGGTCCTTGTTGGCATCCCTGTCGAGGGGCCGGTACGCTGAACATCAATCAGCAAAGTTGGAATCTCTGCGAAATAAGCCAATCCGAGGAATTCATTCATTAAAGACAGTCCCGGGCCACTCGTAGCAGTGAATGAGCGTGCACCGTTCCAATTTGCACCGATAACCATCCCGATTGCGGCAAGTTCGTCTTCTGCCTGCACGATTGCATAATTTCTTTTCCCTGTTTCCCTATCGACCCTTAATTTTTTTGCATAAGTTTCGAATGCTTCCACTACAGAAGTTGATGGCGTGATCGGATACCAGGCCACAACCGTTGCACCGCCATAAACAGCACCAAGTCCGCAGGCCGAATTACCATCGATCAGAATCTTATCACCAATCAGGTCACGTCTTTCCAGACGAATATCCAGAGGATAGGCGTAATTGCTGTGAATGTAGGAAATACCCAGATTCAGGGCCTTGATATTCATCGCTACCAGCTTCTCCTTACCTACAAACTGCTCGGCAAGTAATTGTTCCAGAACCGAAAATTCGATATCAAGCAAGGCAGAAAGTGCCCCTACATAAATAATATTCTTAAACAATTGCCGCTGCCGCGGATCAGTGAATTCACGCAGGCACATTTCCATCAGCGGAAGGCCGATATAGGTCACATCAGGTCTGATCAATGCCGGATTCAGTGCCTTGGTACAATCGTAGATGAAATATCCACCACTTTTCACTGAAAGCACATCATCAGGCATACTTTGAGGGTTCACACAAACCATCAGGTCTACCCCTTCCCGGCGACCGAGATAACCCTTTTCACTCACCCTGACATCATACCAGGTTGGAAGTCCCTGTATATTTGAAGGAAATATATTTTTAGGAGTTACAGGGATTCCCATCCGGAAAATAGCTTTTGCAAACAGATAATTTGCACTTGCAGACCCTGTACCATTGACATTCGCAAAACGAATGACAAAATCATTAACTTTTGAATTAGGCATCTCTTAACCTGCTTTGGTAACTTTATATAAATATTGCTGCATATCCCATGCAGATGTCGGGCAACGCTCAGCACACAAGCCGCAGTGCAGGCAAACGTCTTCATCTTTTACCATCACCCTTTGGGTAGGGAGTGTATCGGATACATAGAGGTCCTGAGTTATATTTAAAGCCGGAGCTTTGAGTCGTGTCCGTAAATCATCTTCTTCCCCATTTAAGGTAAAAGTGATGCAGGAAGTCGGACAAATATCAACGCATGCATCGCATTCGATACATTTATCTTTTTCAAATACAGTTTGCACATCGCAATTCAGACAGCGGTGAGCTTCTTTGATTGCGGTCTGAATATCAAAACCGAGCTCAACTTCCAGTTTACGATCAGAAAGAGCGGCTTTCTTTTCAGCCTGAGGAACAATAAAACGCTGGTCATTAACCACATCATTGTCATAACTCCACTCATGGATACCCATTTTTTTGCTCACCAGATTGGTAAATGGTGCCGGGCGCGCGGTAAGTGCTTCTCCCCTGCAATGCAAGTCAATTGATATGGCTGCCTGATGCCCGTGGGCAACAGCTGTAATCACATTTTTAGGCCCGAAAGCCGCATCACCACCAAAGAAAACGCGCTTATTGGTAGACTGATGAGTTAATGCATCAACAAGCGGCATTCCCCACTGATCAAAATCAACACCTGTATCCTTTTCAATCCATGGAAAACTATTCTGCTGGCCCACGGCGACAAGTACATCATCCGCTTCAATAAATACTTCTGGCTCGCCCGATGGAACAAGACTGCGTTTGCCCTGCTCATCATAAACGGCTTTTACTTTTTCAAAGGTCATCCCGACCAGTTTGCCATTTTCGATCACATAGGTTTTAGGCACATGGTTTTCAAAGATCGGAATATCTTCATGCATTGCATCCTCAATCTCCCACGGGGAGGCTTTCATCTCTGCAAAGGGACTCCGAACCACAACCTTCACCTCTTCACCTCCAAGACGGCGGGAAGTACGACAGCAATCCATAGCGGTATTTCCACCACCCAGCACGATCACTTTCTTACCAATTTTATGGGTATGCTCGAAAGCTACGCTTGCAAGCCATTCTATTCCGACATGTACGTTTTTACCGGCTTCTTCGCGACCCGGAAGAACCAAATCTCGGCCTCTTGGAGCACCTGTACCTACAAATACCGCGTCGTATCCCTTTTCAAGAATTTCGTTCATGCTGGATACATAGGTATTGAAATGGGTATGGATTCCCATATCGAGAATATACCCTACTTCTTCGTTCAATACATCATCAGGTAATCTGAAAGAAGGAATCTGGCTGCGCATCATTCCCCCACCTGCAGCATGTTCATCGTAGAGGTGGATCTCATATCCCAAAGGAGCAAGATCACGGGCTACAGTAAGTGATGCAGGTCCGCCGCCGATCAAAGCAATGCGTTTTCCATTCATTTCTGAAGGAACACCAGGCATAAATGCCCTTACATCGTCCTTATTATCTGCAGCTACCCGCTTCAGCCGGCAAATTGCAACAGGTTCTTCTTCAATTCTGCCTCGACGGCATGCAGGTTCACAGGGACGGTCGCAGGTTCGCCCGAGTACCCCGGGGAAAACATTCGATTCCCAATTGATCATATATGCCTCAGTATATTTTCCTGCTGAGATCAACCTGATATATTCAGGTACCGGAGTATGTGCGGGGCAGGCATATTGACAGTCCACAACTTTGTGGAAGTATTCCGGATTTTTGGTATCTGTTGGTTTCAACTAGCTATACAGTTCTTAAACGATAAAAATAATTTAAAATGAAACATCAATCTAATGGAAATTTACACTATTTTAATAGTATTTAATCTTTAATTTAACATATAATCTTTTTCAATTCCCTGCTGAATTCAACAAAATTCAATGGAATCAATCATAAATTCCAACATCTTCAGGCAATCATAAAGTACCTGAATACCAAAGTGATTGGTATGTTCAATATCAGAAATAAATAGAATGAAACAAATTTTATTGAATAAGATATTTTAGACTGTAATTAAGTCCTCCCCTGCAAGCACTCAAGGCCATATGCGCCCCCCTCTCCTAAGGAGTCCATTGGACTAAAAGAAAAGCTAAAAGGAAAAAGCTGGAAGCTGAAAGCGGGATTGTTATTAATTGGAAAATATTATTCTTGAGTAAAATTTCTGGGCGTCCAGTATCCCCCGCCTGCGGGGGAATTAAAGGTGGAGGCTATATGAACTATATTCTATAACTCCATATTGAGATAAAATAATGGGTAAAACCTCCCCCCCCCAACCACTCAAGGCCAATTACACCCCCCTCCAAAGGGGGACAGCGTGATGCCCAGGAATTTGAGTCCAATGAAAAAGGTTATATTAAGACCTCTTCCTAATCATTAGAATCACCCTAATCACAAAAATCATAGTTCAGACAAATTACCGGCCTCCCCCCAACCCCCTCCAAAAGAGGGGGAGACATGATGCACAGTTTGACTTTTATATGTTGTCTGTTATCAGTTGTCTGTTATCAGAAAAAAGGATACTAATTTACCAATAGTACTTAATCGTCTTGATTCCTGGTTCTTGATACTTGATACTCCACCCAATAGTTATCGGTCTCAACTGTCAAATGTCACCTATCAACTGTCAATTATCACCACGTCCCCTTATAAACATGGTCAAACTTCTTATCTCCAATCGGTTTTAAAGGAATATACAAACCCTGTGTATCCGAAAGCCAGTCCCAGAGCTTTTTGTTCAGATCTTTTGCCAGGTCCTGTAATTCGGGTTTGCGGATCAGATTGTTCAGTTCATAAGGATCCTGCTGAAGATCATACAACTGATCAATATCCCAAACTCCCTGACTGCGGATGAATTTATAGCGATCGGTTCGAACAGCATATTGCGTTGGTGTTTGCGGAAAAGGATTCTCCCAGTAATATTCATAAAACACTTCCTTCCTCCAGTTCTGGACAGGATCTCCTTTCATCAAAGGCAAAAAGGAGGTCCCCTGCATTTGTTTTGGCTTTTTAACTCCTGCCATCTCCAAAATACTAGGAGCAATGTCAACATTCAGCACCATTTCCTTCACATTGGTTCCTGCTTTGATCAGTGCCGGTGAACGGGCGAGCAAAGGTACCCGCATCGACTCTTCATAGGCATGACGTTTATCTATCAGTCCATGTTCTCCAAATGAAAAACCATTATCTCCCATATAAATAACAAGGGTTTCTTTATCGAGACCATTAGCCTTCAGGTAATCAAGCACCCTGCCCACACTGTTATCCACACCCATTAAAGTTTCAAGATAATCCACGTAAAACTTATCGAAATCGGTTTGTCCATGGTACATGAAATCAACTCCATGCCAGCTATAGCGCTGTGCCCTCACCCATTGCGGGATATCCTTATAATTAAAAATATATGCACTCGAATCGGCCTGATCACCACGGTTAAATCGTTTGCTATCCTTGCCGGCAGTTGAGAACATAGACACCGGATATTGAATGCGTATATCCTTATATTTTCCTTTATCCCTTTTTGCCGGATAAAAATCAGCATGCACCGCCTTGTGCGACAGATAAACGAAAAAAGGCTTGCTTTTATCGCGTTTATCCAGCCATTCTAGCGTATAATTCGTGAGCACATCAGTAACATAGCTGCTATCTGTATAATTAATCATTTTACCATCGACATTGATTTTGGGATTATAATAATCCCCTTGTCCCGCAAAACTCACCCAACGATTAAAACCGGGGCGTGGATCAGCACCACCTCCACCCATATGCCATTTCCCAAAAAAGGAAGTCTGGTAACCCGCTTTCTGAAGATATTGGGGAAAATAGATTAGTGAAGAAGGTGCAGCCGCCTGATTATCAACTACCGTATGGGTATGCGCATACTGCCCGGTTAAAATGGAAGCCCTGCTTGGTGAACAAAGTGCTGTGCTGACAAACGCATTTTGAAAATGAGCGCCTTCAATTGCAATCCGATCCAGATTAGGGGTTTTTAAACCCGGAACCTTGCCTGTGAAACCCATAAAATCATAGCGGTGATCATCAGAAAGAATGAATATGATGTTGCGAGGTTTTCTCCCGGGAATGGCCTCATAACTTAGATTTGGAGCTTTTTGTGCGAAGCCTGCACAGGACAGGCAGCATAATAAAATGCCAGTCAG
>CAZGCG010000153.1:0-8111 GCA_964524205.1 uncultured Sphingobacterium sp.
CATAGATTGGGTTTATATGCTGTATTTGTGATGTTATTATAAAGATGCTTAATTTATATGTTGAAATTATTTTGAATTTTAAAAGCGTTCCGTAGAGTCAAATTAATGGATGTCTGTATCATTCACAAATACTTTTCAATAAAATTTACAGAATTTTCCGAATACCCCTAATGGTAATTTATAACCTGAACTAGCCTGAAGGTAAAGCTCTCCTGTTTCAAGGTTTTGAACTTCCGGAAAAGAAGATAGAATCAGATTTTCGACAATCACAGACGAAAATCCAAGAGAATAGGTATTCAGGATTAAAAAATGTTCATCCTCATCCAGTAATTTCACCACATCATCCATCATTTCCCTGATATTATCTTCCAGTTTCCATTTTTCACCATTTGGCCCGTGTCCGTAAGCAGGAGGGTCCAGAATGATTCCGTTATATTTGCGCCCTCTCTTTACTTCACGTTTTACAAATTTCAAGGCATCTTCAACTGTCCAGCGAATGTTTTCAAGTCCGGATAGCGTTTGATTTTCATTCGCCCAGCTTACTACCTGTTTGATTGAATCAACATGTGTCGTTTCGGCACCTGCGGCTCTGGCAGCAAGAGAAGCACCTCCTGTATAAGCGAAAAGGTTTAATACTTTTGGCTGCGCAGTCTTGAATTTCTTAACATTCCTGATGATGTAATCCCAATTGACTGCTTGTTCAGGGAATATGCCCAGATGCTTAAATGAGGTGAGGGCCAATCTGAACTGCAATTTGATATCCTCATTTTTATATGTGATATGCCATCTGTCGGGTGTTTTCTGATCTTTTTTAATCCACTCTCCTGAAGTTGCTGAACGTCCTTTAAAGCGAATGTGATGTTGTTTGGTCCATTCGCTTTCAGGATATTTTTTCCCCCAGACTGCCTGTGGTTCCGGACGGATCAGGATTACATTTCCGAAGCGTTCCAGCTTTTCAAAATTGCCACAATCAATCAGTTCGTAATCTTTCCAGTGTTGCGGACTTAACAGTTGAATCATTCTTATGCTATTTTACCTATCCAATGAGGCCAGGTAATGTAATTTTATTTTTTTTGTAATGCCTGCATGAATTTACTGGCAAAAACAAATTCGTTCAATTCTTTATTATCAGTCGATGAAATCTCCTTATTTGTGCCTTCCCACCATTTTTTTCCTTCATGCAGGAAAATTATATTTTCTCCGATACCCATCACCGAATTCATATCATGGGTAACCACTACAGTGGTAGTGTTATATTCAGTGGTAATTTCCTGGATCAGGTCATCAATCACAATGGCTGTTTTTGGATCAAGTCCGGAGTTGGGCTCATCCACAAACAGATATTTGGGATTCATTGCGATAGCTCTTGCAATTCCCACCCTTTTTTTCATTCCTCCTGAAAGCTCAGCAGGGAATAATTTATTCTTTCCTGCAAGATTTACTCTTTCCAGACAGAAATTAGCGCGATCGAGTTTTTCTTTACGGCTCTGATGAGTAAACATGTTGATCGGAAATATGATGTTATCTTCAACATTCATGGAATCGAACAGTGCCGATCCCTGAAAAAGCATCCCGATCTCGGTCCGGATTTCAATTCTTGTGGCAAAGTTCATCCGGGTAAAATCACGACCATCGTAAATTACAGAACCCTCTTCAGGCTCATGCAGACCTACCATACATTTCAGTAAAGTGGTTTTACCTGAACCGGATCCACCAATGATCAGGTTACATTTTCCTTCTGCAAATTCAGCTGAAATACCCTGCAGGACATGATTTTCGCCAAATGTTTTATGTATGTTTTTGATCTCTATCATAACAATAACTGGGCGATAACATAATCGGAAAACAGAATAGCTATACAGCTGATCACTACTGCTTTGGTACTTGACTGCCCAACCTCAAGAGCACCACCACTTGTGTAAAATCCCTGATAGGCCGATACTGAAGTGATTATAAAGGCAAAGATTACTGCCTTAACCATGCATACAGTAAGAGTAAATGGGTTGAAATCAGTAGTAAGTCCGGTTATAAAATCCTGTTGGGTAACAGCTCCAGATGCTGTACCGGCAAAAAAACCGCCGGTTATACTTAGGCCAATGGAAATGATTACCAGTAAGGGAATAGTTGTAACTGCGGCAATGATTTTAGGTAGAATCAGGTAACCGGGTGAATTTATTCCCATGATTTCAAGCGCATCAATCTGCTCGGTTACCCGCATAGTCCCGATTTGAGAGGCAACACTCGATCCAACTTTACCTGCCAGCACAACTGCGGAAATGGTTGGACTTAACTCCAGAATGGATGAATCACGAAGAATCATGCCAATAACAGATTTAGGAATGAAATCACTGACAAGCTGGAATGCGGTCTGAACGGTAGTTACAGCACCCAAAAACACAGAGATGATGGCGATGATACCCAAAGAGCCAACACCAATTGATACCATTTCGTGGAAAATTTCCTTCCGGTAAATATTCCATTTTTCCGGCCGGCGGAATACTGCTTTTAACAATAATATATATTTACCTAAGGGGTGAAATATCATTTGAAAATTGTTTGTTTTACTTATTATACAATATTAATATAAAATTATCACTGCCGGAGACAGAAGTATAATTAAACAAAGGTAATCAAATGAGATTATGCCTTAAATTAAATACTCCTCCATCATTGATTTTGTTAATTTTAATCCATGAATGCAATTGTAACCGGTGCAACAAAGGGAATGGGCAGGGCCATTGTTATGGAACTCGCGGCAAATAATTATAATATCACATTTTGTGCCAGAGATGAGAAACAGGTACAGGCCCTTCTTGATGAACTCAGGAAAAATTATCCTCTCCTGCAGTTTTTTGGGATGCAGGCAGATATGGAAGCAAGCTCAGATGTGAGTGAATTCGCTGAATTTGCTGCAAGGAGTTTAGGCCATGTGGATGTTCTGATTAATAATGCAGGATTATATATCCCATCAGAACTCATGAATGAAGATGAAAGATGTCTGGAACGACAAATGCAGGTCAACGTTTTTGCCCCTCATTTTTTAAGTAAGTTCTTTGCGGCTAAAATGATAGACCATGGTAGGGGACATATCATAAATATCTGTTCGATTGCAAGTTTAGAGCCCGTTACCAGAGCCGGTTCATACAGTATCAGTAAAACGGCACTACTCGGGCTTACGAAGGCTCTGAGGGAAGAGTTGAGACCTGCTGGAGTTAAAGTAACCGCGGTCCTTCCCGGATCTACACTGACAGATTCGTGGTCAGGAACGAGCCTCCCATCTGATTGGTTTATTTTATCTGAGGATATCGCTAAATCAATAATAAACTGTCTTCAAATGAGCCCAGGAGCAAATATTGACGAAATTATAATCAGGCCACTTTATGGTAAGGTTTAAACTTATTATTTTTTGTCTTCATTTACCGATAATTTAATGTGCTTTACCGAGAACTTAAGTTAACCTACCTATTTGGTATTTAGAACCCGGGAATCAAGGCTTAGTTTTGATCTATCAATTAAAGAAAAAAGAAAAATTGACATTAAAAAACTGAACTAATAAACTAAAGAAATGGAAAAGAAACTTCAACGCATCGAGCAGGAAAAAATGATCGCTGGTGTATGTACCGGTCTCGCAGAATACTTCGACGTAGATGTAACCTGGATCAGGATCGCTTTTGTAGTAGCCGTAATGGCAGGAGCTTCAGGTATTCTCGCATATATTGTGCTTTGGATTGCCGTTCCCAAAAGACCTTATCTGCCTGATTACAGTCAGTTTAATGTTGACTATAAAGTGTCCGAACCTGTTAATGCAGCAAACCCTGCTTTCTTGCAAAAGAAAAAGGGAAGCGGTAATGGACGACTGATCGCCGGTTCGATCTTTATATTTTTCGGATCCTTTTTCCTCCTGAATGAGTTTGACCTCATTCCTCACTGGGTGGAGTTTCATAACCTTTGGCCGCTGATATTAATCGCAATGGGGCTTTATACTCTTGCAAGTGCGAAGAAAAAGGAACCCTGGAAAGAGGACTGGTCTCAGACCGAAGGTTTTACCCAAAGTACAACCCCAAATACAGAGCAGACTGTTAGCACGACAGAATCATCAGAATCTTCTGAGTCTGCGGAAGATCTAAACACAAATACTGACCCAAAGCAAAACTAAGCTATCATGAAAACCGAAAAAATAGTATGGGGTTTGATCCTCATCTTTATAGGAAGTATTTTCCTTCTTGAAAACTTTGATCAGATTGAGTTTTACTGGAGTTCAGTATGGAGATTCTGGCCGGTAATATTTATCCTGATTGGTGCGAATATGCTCCTTAGCAGATTTGGAAATAAATCTGCAGCACCATATATGATTGGTGCCATTACAATTCTTACTCTTGGTTTGATTGCCTATCAGGGAACACGACCAGATAGAGGAAGAGGTTGGATGAATTTTAAACATGAAAACGATAATGATGAGGAGTACAGTTCTAATGGTGCCAACACCACCTTTACTGAAACTTATGACGGTTCTGCAAATGCCCGTCTGAACATTCAGGGTGGGGCCACCAGCTTCAGGCTTACTGATACTACATCTAATTTGTTTGAAGCGAGTTTAAAGCAGAGATTTGGAAAATTTACGCTGAACAAGACTGTGATTGATTCGGTTGAAGTTCTGAATTTCAGGATGCGCGACGGAAAGCAAAACTGGAACCTGGATAAAATGGAGAACAACAGGACTCTCATTCAATTAAACAATACACCTGTTTGGGATATTAAAATTGAGATGGGAGCCGGTGAAGCAATTTTTGATCTGAGTAATTACAAGGTTAAAAAACTGGTATTTGAAGGAGGGGCTGCTTCCTTTGAGGCAAAGCTAGGTTCAGGATTGCCATTGACAGAGGTTGAAGTTGAAACCGGGGTGGCAAATGTTGAGATAGAAGTCCCTGATAGTTCAGGTTGCCGGATCGATGTAGACAGTGGTTTATCTTCCAAAGATTTTATTGGTTTCATTAAACAAGCAGACGGAACCTATGAAACCAGTAATTATGGTACTGCGCCAAATAAGATTAATATCAGTTTGAAAGGCGGACTATCTTCATTTGAAGTTAAAAAGTATTAAATATATTTGATGGAATATAGACTGTCATCCTGAATAGATTTTAGGATGACCGTTTTTTCCATACCAGAGATGAAGGATTATATTGTAGTTGTTAACGGGAAACCTACCGGGCCTCATTCACCTGAGCAGTTAAAAGGGCTGAAGATAAAACCCGGAACCTTTGTGAAAACAGAGGATATGGATGACTATAAAGAAGCGCATGATGTTCCTGAATTATGCGAATTTCTGGGTATCAAAACTCATGTTAGGGAACCCCAGTATTTTGCTTCACTTGATGTGCGCCTTTTAGCAGTAATCATTGACTACTTCATTATTTTTGCCATTTATTGCCTTATTGCTACAATCGTAGTGCTTTTTATTGATGAAAAGCAATTGCGTATCATCGTTTCTGTAGCCGGACTGGCAATCATCCCTGTTTCAAAGATTATTTATAGTACCATTATGGAGTCCTCGGCAAGACAAGGAACCTGGGGTAAAATATTAATGGGACTTAAAGTATCTGATGAAAAAGGGGCTCCCATTGCCTTCGGTCGCTCGATGATCAGAAATTTATCCAAAATTATCAGTACTGCTACCGTCGGATTGGGTTATATGATGGGATTTTTCGACAAGAAGCAGCAATGTCTGCATGATAAGATTGCAGGGACGCTGGTGATAAAGGATAGGTTGATTTGAGGAGGAGGGAGCAGGAAATAGGGAATGGGGAATGGGAAATAGGGAATAGGAAATAGGATGACATCCATTACCCATTTCCTATTTCCATGCAGACCCTAATTAGTTTGTCTTTTCCTCAGATGCTTTTGGAGCAAGTTGAAAGAATATTGGCATGGTATAGGCGACATTAACTGGCCGGCCATTCTGGATACCATGTTTCCATTTCGGGCTATTTCTTAAGATCCGGAGAGCCTCATCGTCCAGGCTTTTTTCTACCCCTCGTAGTACTTTAATATCTTCCAAGCGGCCGGTCTTATCCACTACGAAGCTCATGATAACGCGCCCGGTAATTTTATTTTTCTTTGCGTCCTCAGGATACTTAAGATTCATTTTTACATAGTCTTCCCATCCTTTCTGACCACCCTGGAACTCAGGAAGAACTTCTACTGTGCTAAAATCTGCTATATCTTTAGGTCTTTTCGAAGGGATGGTGTCGACTTCTATTGTAGGTTTAGTATTTTTTACATCTCTCTCGAGATGTTTTTTTAATCGCGGAGGATCGTCAGAGTTATTTTTACCAGGATCAGGAGATACTGACTCTTTGTTAAAAGATTTAATAACCTTATTTAATGGGTTAGTATTTTCTATTGGCGAGATACCATTGATTCCCGGATCTGAAATATTGTCCAATATTGTCAGGTTCTTTTTTGCATCTATGCTCAATATATTATTCTCAGAGCTTGCTGCTGCTGCCGAAAATATCAGCATCAATACGAATAATGGGACTGAAAAACCGTACTTCCAAAGTCCGGTTCTGTGTGATTTATTTTTATTTAGCATGATTATACGTCTTTTTAAAAGTGAGTTATTAAAAAAATTATTACTTAACTGATCCGGCTGGACTCCAAGGGTGTTACTGAACAGCAATAAGGCATAATCTGATTTGCTGTGCATGCCAGATGCTGCCTCTTCATCAGCAATGAATTCATGAATATGCCTGATCTCCTTTTTGTACAGATAAACCACCGGGTTGAACCAGTTGATGATCGAGGCAAGTTCAATGAGAAGAATATCGGCAGAATGCCATTCCCTCATGTGCACTTTTTCATGATCGGTGATGATTCCTGATTCAGGCAATTCACTGTCTACAACCATCGTGTTGAAGAAGGAATACGCAGCCCCTTTTTGGGGTTGAAGTTTAGAGTTCACCAGTACCAGTCTGAAAAGGAATCTCAACAATAGTATGGCCATAACACCTGTATAAACCGATAGAATTACGTCTCCGATCGCCCAATTACTTGTTCCCTCATCCGCTGCCACTACAACAGTTTCATAGATCATCTGAGTCGGAACGATAGTTTCTCTTAGTTTTTGAGTAATAAAAAGCTCCTGAAACCAGTTGGAATTGATGAATGGAATGATGAATGAAAGGAGTATACTTGTATTCAGGTAGATACGGTTCTCTCTGAAGAAAGTCTCGTTCTTCAGAACCAATGTATAGAATCCCATGAACAGGATCAGATACAGGTTTGTCTGTAAAAGATAATTCAGGATGTTCATTTTACTTGTTTTTTAGTTTTTCAATCAGTTTCATGATCTCATCTGCTTCCTTCAGGTCGAGTTTTTTCTCCTTTACAAAGAAGGAGAACATGTTCTCCACCGAATTGTCGAAATATCCGCTCAGTAGTTTTTCGGTCGCAAAGCTTTTATATTCTTCAATTCCGATGATCGGGTAGTACCTGTGGCTTTTTCCGAAAGCTTCATGATCAATGAAGCCCTTGGTTTCCAGAATTCGGATGATCGTTGATACGGTATTGTAGGCCGGCTTCGGTTCAGGAAGCTGGTCAACCACGTCTTTTACGAATCCCTTTTTCAGATCCCATAAAACCTGCATGATCTGCTCTTCTGCTTTTGTTAATTCCTTTATCTCCATATACTTTCATTTAATGTCTGATACAATTAATTATACCTGATTCGAATCGGTAATATAAAACTATAACTAAATATTTAGTTATACAACTAATTTGTTAGTTTTAATTTATAAAAAATCATAAGTCACTGTAAGTCAATCTAATAAATTCATCTAGCGGCTTTATAAAGAAGATATTACAAGCTTCTTTGATTGGTGTTTCCCGTTAATTTGTCACTGGACTGTTTTTGCCAATGAGGAGATCCATTGTTGAGATTGAATTTCCTTTTTGCTTTAAGCTTTCTGCTTTCATCTTTAAGTTTCCCTATGGTTGGTGTTATCGCCAACCATTTTTTGTTATTCTCTGAAAATTACATGAAATTGCTTTCAGGGAAACCTGCATAAATCTATCATCAATGAAAAGAAGGGAATTAATCAAAGGTCTTA
>CAZGCG010000154.1:0-8108 GCA_964524205.1 uncultured Sphingobacterium sp.
GCATTCTCCAATAAAACTTTTTTCCAACCCGAAACGGTTGGTTTTGTCCAGTCGGCATAAATCCTTTTAAATGTGGGCGTGCCGTATTTGGCAATTTCCTGAAACATGGGTTTTACATTCGCATAGGGGACATTGTCAGCATCAATGAGAACTGCCAGCCTGAGATCTTTGGTTATTTCCATGCTTTATTATTTTATGGCGCTTTCTCATAAAGGTAGAGCTTTTAACAATAAGAAATAGCTGTTTTTATATCCCTGCTTTCTGATATTTCTATATTCTTTGTATCATTGATCAGATAATTTCGGGTATGTTAAAAATTGGTATCATCGGACTGGGAGATATAGCTCAAAAAGCATATCTGCCGGTATTAAGCAGCAAAGACCTTGAAATTCACCTTTTTACCCGTAATCAGGAGCGTCTTACACAAATCGGCAGGCAATACAGAATTAATAATCTTCATCCCAGCTTTGAATCTATCCTCGAAAGTGGTATCAAAGGTGCTTTTGTTCATACCGCAACTGAATCGCATGAAAGTATCATAGAACAGCTTCTCAGACATAATATTCATGTCTATGTGGATAAACCAATAACTTATGATTTTGCTTCTTCTAAAAGGCTGATTGATCTCGCAGAAAGCAGAGACCTGAACCTGATGGTTGGTTTTAACAGAAGGTATGCTCCGGCTTACCGGGAACTGAAGCAGGTAAAAGATCCAAACATGATCATTCTACAAAAGAATCGTCATTCCCTCCCGGGGGATATAAGAACCTTCGTTTTCGATGATTTTATCCATGTTCTTGATACCATGCGCTATCTTTTTGACAGACCGGTTGAAGAAGTTTTGATAAGAGGTATGAAAAGAGATGGATTATTGATTCATGCGGTAGTTCAACTGATTGCTGAGAACGGTTCAACCGCTATTGGAATTATGAACAGGGATTCTGGCACCCTCGAGGAGAAAGTAGAAATATTTAGCACAGTAGAAAAGAAGACCGTTGTTAATATGACCAACCTGAGTACCATGCGTCAAAAGATCGAAATTTCAAGCGGAATTAACGACTGGGAATCGACTTTATCGAAACGCGGTTTTGAAAGTATTATTCAGGATTTTCTTCAGGCACTTGAAAATGGTACAAAACCTCAATTCAGTATGCAGGATGCATTGCTGACCCATGAGATGTGTGAGAACGTAGTTAAGCAGTTGATAATTGACAGTTGACAGTTGAGAATTGATAATCAGCTAATTAATTCAATTATAGTTAATTGGTAATTTTTTGGAAAGAGGAAATTTTGAACTTAAAACCTACAACTTAAAACCTACAACTTATAACTTACTTACCACTTTATTCTTGAAGTTAGCTTCATACATCTCAACCCAATCTGCTACACTGATTCTTTTGACCAGCTGCCCGATCAGTTCATATGGTATCTGCTCTGGTTTTTTAAACCGCAGACAACTTTTACCCATATCTTTTTTAGCGGAAGTATGTTTGGGATATTCTTCAAGAAACCAGTCCATTGTTTTTTGATCAGCATATATCCCCATGTGGTAAAACGCAATAAAGTTTTTCTGGGAAGCAAGTCCCATAAATGGTAGCGGCAATTTAGGATTGCAATGATATCCTGCAGGATATATGGAATGTGGCACAACATAACCAATCATTCCATAACTCATTTCCTCCGAGAATCCCTTGGGAAGATTCTCGAGAATTACTTTTCTTAACTTATTCATCCCTTCCTTCCGTTCTTCCGGAAGGGAATCGAAATATTCCTGTGGGTTTAATGCTGCGGACTGCATTTTTATTTATTTACTTTCCATTGATGAGAATTATCTTCCATAATCTCCCGTCCCCAGACTGGTAGTTCAGCCTTTAATCTTTCTACGGTTTCATTACAGGCGTCCATTGCAGCTTTTCGGTGCGCTGATGAGGTGAATACAAATAAGCAAATTTCACCTGCTGCAACCTCCCCGAGGCTGTGATGCACATGCATACAGCTTAGTGGGTATTTGGCAAAAATATCCTCCCTGATTATATGCATTTTTTCAATTGCCATATCTTCAAAGGCAGTAAAATCAATGGCTCTTACTTTCCCGTTTTCAGTATCATCTGCCCTTACCTGACCCAGAAATATGCTGTGACCACCAATAGCTGTCTGGGTACTGTGTTTTTGGATGCTTTCGGCAATGAATGTTGCAGGAATTGCACCCTGACTGAAGATATTTTTAGGTTTTCTTTCTGACATTGCTTACAATTTGGATTTCTGCCAACCGGCGATTCCATCTTTTAAACTATATATTTTTCTCGACTTACCAAAATGCTTTGACAGTATCTCAGCAGCGCCTGCACTTCGTTTGCCACTCTGGCAGAAAAGAATAATTGTTTCGGCTTTAATATCGGGAATTTGATCTTTCAGGCTGCTCAAAGGAATATTAATATGGTTAAAATCTTCTACCTGAGGTGTTTCTCCCGATTCCCTTACATCCACAAACTGGATGTTTTTGTCATGGATTTTTTCTTCAAATTCTTCCTGACTCAGTTCAAAAGCTGAATGAACTGAACAAAACCATTCATAGTTGAATTTTAGAAATGCCCCGGCATCTTCCGGAATCATTTTTCCGGTTTCAGGCATCGCAAGTAATTCCATCTCAAAAAAATGATTATTTAGAGAATTGTAGGTTAGCAAACGGTTGATCAGTGCATTTCCAATACCGGTGATCAGTTTAATGGTTTCATTGGCCATCATGGTTCCAATGATTCCTGGAAGTACCCCAATTACACCCGCTTCCTCACAATTCAAAACTTCCCCATCTGCGGGTGCCTGAGGGAAAAGATCACGGTAATTGACTGCTATTTTTGTATCTGAAAGATGATTGAAAACGGCTAACTGGCCCTCAAAACGGGATATGGCACCATAAACCAGAGTTTTCTTCAGAATTATACAGGCATCATTAATCAGGTATCTGCTCGCGAAATTATCTGTTCCATCCAGAATAATATCAAAGCCCTTGATTATGTCAAGCGCATTGGCATTACTTATTTTTTCGTTGAATACAATGACCTCAATATCCGGATTGATCTGTTCCAGCACATCCCCTGCTCTCAAAGCTTTTGAAATGCCGATATCATGAACAGTGAATAAAACCTGACGGTGAAGATTACTCAGAGAAACCAGATCGAAATCTACAATCCCAATCCTGCCAACTCCTGCACCTGCCAGATAGAGCAAGGCAGGACAACCTAAACCACCTGCACCTATGACCAGTACTTTTGCATCCTTGAGCTTTTGCTGGCCAATTTCTCCAAGCTCTTTCAGGGAGATCTGGCGATGGTATCTATCGTTCTTCGAGGGATTGCTCATAGTCAGCCTCCTGAAAATGGTGGTAATAAGGCGATATTATTATCTCCGCTAAGAATTGTGTTCTCTTTGATTACTTTTTTATTTAAAGCCATAGCATATTTGGCATTCGCCAAAGATGGGTACATTTCATTCAAAGTTTTAATCAGTGTTTCTGTGTCAGGGATATCGTGAAGGATCATTTCTGTTTTTCCTGTGATATCTGCGAGTTGCCCGAATAAAGTAAGATGTACCTGCATATTATTCGTATTTTTTATGTAAAAATAAGCTTTATTCCTGCCAGCAGCAGCACAATCGCCAGTGTATTTTTTAAAATATTCTGGTTAAATTTCAATGAACCAAAATAAGATCCGCATAAACCTCCTGCAAAAGCAATGGCAACATAGCTAATCATATCCGGACTAAACTGAATGCCCTTACTCAGATGACCTGCCAGACCCGAGAAAGAGTTTACAAAAATAAATAAAGCACTGATCGCTGCTGTCTGTTTCTGGTCTGTCCATTTTAAAAGCAGTAAGACCGGTGAGAGAATGATTCCTCCACCTATTCCAATCAAACCAGATAAAAATCCAATTGATGAGCCAATCAGTATGGACAGGAAAAGATTGTTCTTCCTGATCTCTTCTGTTTGGAAGTTGGCAAAGAGAAGGAAGCGAATCACCGGAATGAGCAAGAGTAAACCTAAGATTTTCTTGTAAAAATCAGCCTCTATGCTAATCAATCCCCCGGCAAAGGCCATGGGTACCGATGCAATCGCAAGTGGTAGAAATATATTCCATTTGAAGTGCTTTCCTCTATAAAACTGATAAAATGAGGTTAGAGATACAAAGAGGTTAAGCAGCAATGCTGTAGGCTTCATCACCTCGGGTGAAATGGCATAAATAGCCATAAGTGCAAGATATCCACTTGCACCTCCATGACCTACAGAGGAGTAGAGAAAGGCAACAATAAATAATAGAAGGTAAAAGATGTAGATACTTTCCATTCTCTCAAAACGATGGTAAAAGATGAATTTCTACTTCCTCTCCAGCCAAATATTCCGTACGATCCTGATCTAGTTTGATCAGGCAATTAGCTTTTGCAAATGAACTGAGTCTGAAAGATTCCTGAGCCTTTAAGTCTTTTACGGTTTTTCCGTCAAAATATGCTTTTAGAAATTGGCTAAGACCAGCCGGTTTTTTTATATCTGTTTCGAGAATTGCATTCATCCTGATCAGTTCTTTCTCACGGTTGCTTAGCAGTTCGATTGCAGGATATACATATTCATAAAAGCAGGTTAATACAGATGCGGGATTTCCGGGCAAACCGAAAATATATTTATCGCCTTTTTTTCCAAAATAGAGCGGTTTGCCGGGCTTTTGTCTGATCTTATGAAAAATCTGTTCCACTCCGTTTGCTTCTGCTGCACGAATTACAAAGTCGTAATCGCCAACACTAACCCCGCCTGTAAGCAAAACCAGGTTACTTTGTTCCATTGCAATTGCCAATACTTCTGTCAGAATTTTAAGATCGTCTTCTGCTGAAAATACATCTACATTTAATATTCCCAATTCCCTGATTGCAGCACTTAATGCATAAGAATTAGATTCATAAACCTGACCATAGGATAGAGGCAATCCGGGCTGCTGGAGTTCATTGCCCGTGAGGATAATGCTAACTGTTGGCCGAGGGTGTACCATCAGTTCATGGATTCCCAGTCCGGCAAGAAAGCCAATCGCAGGCGCATTCAGCAAGCAACCTTTTTCTAAGGCAAGTTCACCCTTTTTTGCTTCAGAACCCTGAATTCTTACATTCTGGCCAGCTATTAAATTACTGTCCTTAATTATTAGTTTACCGTCCTGAATATCAACTTTTTCCTGCATTACTACTGTATCTGCCCCCGGAGGGACTGCAGCTCCGGTGAAGATCCTGCAGGTGTTATTTGCTTGCAAAGGATTATGTTTAGCAAGGCCTGCCTGAGCAAGACCTTCAATTTTAAGTGTATTATTTTGCTTCCAGCCTGCATAGTTCAGAGCATAACCATCCATTGAAGACTGATTGAATGGGGGAACATCGGTTTTCGAATAGATATCTTCGGAAAGTATTAGTCCTGCGGCATTATTCAAAGAAACCTTAATTGTTGGAATAGCTTTAATGTGTTCTGCAATAAGTGATTTTGCTTCTAAAATGGAAATTAATTCTGTGGGCATCCTGTTGAATTTGTTAAGCAAATTTGAATTTTAATAAAATTCGTGGATCGGCAGTCAGAGCAGCAAGCCTATCCCCCAATACTGATCATACTTCTGTTATGAAGATCCTCTGTATGGATCTTTTCAAAATCTTTAGTGAACTGTCCTCCCAATTCTTTAGCTTTTGAACGGATACTATCCTGAATCAGGGGCAGAACATCATCTCCTTTTCTAAGTGCAGTTAGCAGATCAGTTTCTTCCTGAGAAAAAAGACAATTTTTCATTTTGCCATCGGCGGTAAGCCTCATCCTGTTACAGCCCGCACAGAATGGAGAACTCATCGTACTGATAACTGCAAAGGTACCTTGGTGGCCTTCAATACTATATTTTTTTGCCGTGTCATGGATATCACCCTTTAGCGCTACCGGACTATATTCTCTGCTGATTTCATCAAGCATTTCTTTCCAGGTAAAAACCTGATTGCTGGTCCAGCGATTACCTTCAAAGGGCATGAATTCGATGAAACGGACATGAACAGGCACCTTTTTGGTCCATGCTACAAAATCATTGATCTCATGATCATTCATTCCTTTCATAACCACTACATTCACTTTTACATGGAAGTTTCTGGCTATCATCAGATTGATGTTATCCATTACCTTTTTAAAACTGTCTCTGCGGGTAATAATGTTGAATTTATCAGGATCAAGTGTGTCCAGGCTAATATTTAATGAACTCACTTTTGCTTCTTCAAGTACATCCACAAAATCATGAAGGCGGGTCGCATTGGTTGTTAGCGTCAGTTTGACAGGCAGTTTTGCCAAACGAAGAATGATATCTGCTGCATCTTTCCGTACCAGCGGTTCACCACCTGTTAACCGTATTTTGCTGACCCCATTATCGACAAAAAGTTTAGCTAATGATTCAATTTCTTCAGGTTGCATTAGCCTTGAATGTGGAGTGAATTCATAATCTTCTTCCGGCATACAATAGAAGCAACGTAAATTGCAATTGTCTGTAAGAGAGATCCTCAAATAATTATGAACCCGGTCAAATGAATCAATAAGCATGGTTAAAAGTACGCTATTTCACTAAATTTCTGTAATCCTCTATTGTATCAATATCAATACTGCCCTGATCGAAAGGGATTGCCTCAATTGATTCGGCGTACCTTTTTATCAATGATCTTGCTCCGGTATCCCCGTTTAGTGCAGAAAGTTCATCGAAATGCTTTTTAAGAAACAGGGCAGGAGTACCTTGTATATATTCGTAGCTGCTGGCCACAATTGAACTGCCGCTTTCTTCCTGCTTATCGATAAGGTTCTTCAATAATTTTGAATTGACAAATGGCTGATCGCAAACCATCAGGATCACAGCTTCAGTATCAGGATACAAATCATTCATTGTATTTATGCCGCATGCTACTGATGAGGCCATACCAATTTCCCAGTTTGGATTTTTAACAATAGTCAAATGAACTGGATCAAGACTTTCAGCAATTACGTCCATATCTGAACCCAGTACGACAATTACTGGCCCAGCCTGACTTTCATGGGCAGCATCAATTGTATGCTGTAAAAGGTTTTTCCCCTGATAGGAAAGGAGCTGCTTCGGCCTGCCCAGTCGTGCCGAGCGGCCCGCCGCAAGAATAATTATTACGAATTTACCACTTCCCTCTTTTGATGGCATCTTCTTCTTAATTTCTTGAATGGATAGGTGATCTTCTGTCCCTTAGAAAGCTGCCATCTCTTCCCGAGAAAGCAGCCCTGATTCCTGCAGCCAGTGACAAAGCGATTTCTTCAGGGTTTACTGCTCCGATATCGAGTCCAAGCGGGGCATAGATTCTTCTCATTTCTTCTCCTGTTACCACTCGTCCTTCTTGCTTTAATTCGTCCCATATTCTCTCTGACCGGACTCTGGGTCCGAGCATGCCAATATAGGGAGCTTTTGTGCTCAGGACTTTTGGGAGATTTTTTTTATCTGTTTTATAATCATGTGACATGAGAATGATTGCCGTATGTTCATCAATTTTCATTTCCGGGAATTCAGCCGGTGCCCTTACCTCATCAGCAATTGCAGTAATTAATGAATTGACTTTAATCAATTCAGCAACAATACTTACACGCCAGCCAAGTTCTTTAAATAAGCGGCTCATCGGATAAACATCGTACTGATGACCCATCAAAACTACATGGATCTCCGGGGCTAAAATTTCAATAAAGAGTTGGGCTTTTCGGCCATCCTGACTTTCGAAGCTGTGCGGAGCTGATTTTTTCTCAGCTATCTGATGCTGAATCTGCTTTTCTATTTCCGCCTCAAAAGTTCTGTTCCCAAAAATACTCAGATTGCCGGATCCTTTATATTTGATAATCTGACCGGTTTTAGGCAATTGCCACCCTTCACTTAAACCAGTAATTGTAATGAGTGTATGCGTGTCTCTGCTTTCCTCTACGCATGATTTTAGTATCTCAATCTGATTTTGAGGATCATCGAAATCCAAAGGACAAAAGAGTACATCGATAATACCGTTGCATCCCAGTCCGACTCCAATCTGATGCGGATCATCTTCACTGGTATCATAGG